>JAVBMQ010000032.1:0-31389 GCA_031552335.1 Bacteroidales bacterium
CTTAACTGTTTGCCTTGAGATATAAACTTCATAAAATCGACTTTTTAACACTCAAAGATACGAATTTTATATTAAAACACCATGAATAATCAGATTTATTTTACTATATATCAAAGGGATAGATTTATTCAGCAGACCCTAAATAACAGCAATAATTTAATATTTAAATTTTGTTTCATATATTCATAAATTTAATATGTTTTTACAACACAAGATTATGGAGCGATCTTCCAATATTTAATAATATGTATCTCCTCTTTTTGCTTTAGCATCTCTAGAACAGATCCCTCTGTTTCCAATACAATTGCATACTTTTGTGGAAATTTATCATTTTTTGTACTCTTAAAATACAATTGTATGAAATCATATTTCAGTACTTCAGAAATCAAGATTAAAAGACTGACATCTATCGTTTTTCTCTGAAACAAAGAATACACATTTGCCCGATTACAATGCATTGCCTTTGCAAAATCAACGATACGCATTTTACGCTCTTCCACTTTTCGTTTAATCTCAAAACCGATATGTATATTTGTTTGCATATTTATCTCCTGCAACTTCATTTATTTTATAATTTTTTTCCTGATAGCAGCAGCCACAATATAGGATGCTTTATTTTTTACATTTAAAATCTCAGCAATCCTTTTTTGTTTTACCTCAATTGTTACATTTGCAAAAGGAATCTTTATCCCAGCATCTTCTGCAGACAACTTGGCAATAATAGCTAAATCGTTCACAGATAAATTAAACCTCTTTTGGGCTGTTTCTATCATTTCTGCATCATAATATTCTTTTGTAATCTTGTGATATTGAAGTTTTCTTTTTATATTGTTAATCTGGCTTTCCAGACAATCTATATCATATTTCAACCTTCCGATAATCATTTCATTAGAATCACACTTCTTAGCTAACGCATTTATTCTCTTAATGCAATCGAAAATTTCGTTTTCCTGATTGTTGCTATCCCGATTAATATTCCTTAATTCTATTTTTTTCTGTTCTAATCTTTCTCTGATTAAGATTCGTATCAAACCATGGGATGCTAATATTGATCTTTTAATCCTTTTTTTGTAAACAAAAAAGGATAAGATGATAATGAAACAAAAAAGGAGACTAACAATATATTCCACTTCAAAAATGATTTAAAAGAAAAATCGCACATAGTATTCCCAGCCTCTATTTTTCCAGACTGCTTTTCCCAATTTTGTATTTTCCAATTCGGTATTTTCGAATTCTGTTTTTTTCAATATATTCAGAAAACCTGAATTATATTGCATGCCTACCTGCAATCTCCTCTGTAACTCCAGAGAGACTCCACCCTGAAGTCCAAAATCAAATGACTCTGTATAATCATCAGCCGAGATATTGCCTCCGGCATAACAACCTGCATGAGGAACTATAGAAAAACTATTTTCAACAATATCAAATCTGTATGACATAAAAAGGGGCCATTCTATATATTTCAAATTATACAAATACCTATCCTTCTTAGCATCATAAGCATCTGTCGGAACATCTTTGCTATCAAAACCACGAAGTGTATACCCCATCCCCATATTGAAAGACCAATGTTCACTGGTTGGTATTTCCATCAAAAACATTATGCTGAAACCTGTGCGACTCTTAAAATCTCCGTACTCCTTATCGTTGACTGTTGTATTGGTTATGCCTCCATGTACTGCAAAACGTTGGGACATTGCTGAAAAAGAACAAACAAACAATGTAGCTATCAATATTATTTCTTTCATACTATTTAGTTTTTACAAATTAGTTATCGCCAAATTTCCATCCATCCTTGTATGTAACACTCAAACCAAACTCAAATTGGTCAACAAGTATTCTATTGTAACTAAAGTTTTTCAACCACTTATATCTGGCGTGCAATTTCACTCGCTTCCCAAGTGAGAAACCAGCAATATATCCAAAAGAATTGCGGCCTTTCAGGTCTTCATCATTCAGGATAACCGAAGTTGCGATTCCAATATATGGATTAAAAACAGGTTGATATCTCCTGTAGTCATATTCACCTCGATCCAGAAGGTTATAGACAAAATTGCAATCAAGTGACCAGACATCTTTCTTTTTTCCTCCATCAGAAAAATTCAAATAGGGATAATCCGTTTTTAAATAACCCGGATATAACCAACCCTTACCATGCTGGATCCAGTTGGCCCCCAGTTCAACATCAAGATTTCTGCTCATTGTATTTTTAAAACCAAAAGCTAATCCATGATAATCACCGGATTCGACATCATTTACATAAATATCGTTGGCCGCAAATACAACTCCGACTACAGCTACAGCAGCTACAGCGACCACGGCAATTGCGGCGGCTGGGTCTGAACCTCCACCGGAGCCTCCACCACCAGAATATCCTCCGGAACCACTAGAGCCACCAGAAGTATTGGGAGTCCCATGTAATAATCGTGTTGTACAATTAGCTGTATATCTATATTCATGACTACTCCACTTAGAGCCCTCCTTTCCTGTTGCGCTCCATGTGTTATTTGTTCCTCTTACTGTAAGCGTAACACATCCTGATGCATAACATCCTGGATCAGATTTATATGCTTCAGTTACTTGTCCAACATATTTACCATTGTAAGTGACAGCAATAGGTAAAAATCTATTGTCATTAGTCCAGAAAGTAAGAGTACTCTGACTATACAAGCTCAAAAAAATTGTATTAAAAAAGATGAATAAAAAGATTAATTTCATTTTCATGATTCAGTATTGTTAAAAGGTCAATGTTTCTTTAATTCAAACGATGCAGAAAAATCAAACCATTTTCCGCAGATAAGATAAATAGCATTAAATTTTTCACGATCTCAAATAGTTAATTTCATTATTAAGTATTTATTCAAAAACAAAAAAGGCATAATACTACCTTTTGAAATTCAAGAGTATCACCACTCATCAAATGCACAAAAAGAAGTACCATACCTATACAGTAAGGCTTATTCATTTTGTTACAATGTAGTTGTTTTTAAAAATGGCGATTTAACAGGACCTACCAGTAACAAAGCAAATGCTTTATTAATTAATATATTATCGACTAAAATTTAGTTTCTATTTTTCATAAGCATCTAATTTTAAAAACATTATTAATCTGCCACATATAAAAAAGGCATGGAACTTATCTTACAAGGTCCCAAGGTATCGCCAAACACCTACAACTACGTAAGAAAGACCATGCCCATTATTACGGACATAACATTTATTATTGCGTATTTGTTGCTGTTCTTTGAATTGGCGATTAGAGGGACCTACAACAATACTATTATTTTTATTTATTTTATCATTTCTCTTTATTTCATTATTCTCATTTTTTATTTGCAAATTTACTAATTCTGATAATATAAAAAAAGAGATTATCAAACTTTAGGCATAAGGGCATTTGCTAATTACAGAGTAGTTGTTTATAAATTTGGCAATTTCAGGACCTTTCCGTAATAGCAAATACCCAAATTTGAATTATGCCTTATTTTTAATTTCAAAACAAATATCTAATTTTAACTATATCAATAATCATTTTACAGCAATTATTTCTAACTAAAGTTTGTTTTCAATACAAAGTAAATTCATTTTTTTTAAATGGCCTTATATATTTATTAATACTGATATGAAGTATGATAATTATTGTACGAAATGGATACTTTAATACATTATGGGGTTAAAGGCATAGGCGAAAGCCTAAGAAACTGTAGTTGTAGTTGGGATCGCTGCTACTGCGACACGACACGCGACAATTCTTGGCACTGTTGAGCCAACTGCCACCCCGACTCACTCGACTCGAACCTGTAGAGAGAGTCTGAGAATTAGTTTTATTTATTCAGCAGACCCTACGTAAAAACTTGATGAAAATTCATTTGGGTTTAGAAATGAATAAAGAATAGCTTCAAAAATGGCCCTTTCCTGAAATAAAATAATAAATTTTTTTATGACATGGCATACGATTTGCTCTGACAATATCAAGTTGAGAATCTTCGTCGGCATGCACATCAGAAGAGTAGAATATTTTTTCACAATCAGCACAATGCTTTATGCGTTTTTGAGGATCTAAGATCAAACATTTTTTGATAATGGTTTGCCAAGGCTCCGGGATGGAATTGACTTCATCAGGCAGTCCTCTTCTAGATATCTGAATATCAGGAAACTCCATATCAAAATTCATAGATTGTTGAGATATAAATGGAAGTTGACCTATAAATACCTGATAGGCTATCACCCCAAAGCTCCAAAGATCTGAGTTTTCTTTAACTCCTCTCAAATTAAATTGTTCGGGAGAAAAATAATAATTATCAAAAGCTGCAGATGTATTTAGAAAGCAATTTTCAGTAACTCCAAAACCAAAATCTGTAATTTTAGGTATATATCTATTATTAACCTCATCTTTCATGAGCAGAATATTGTTGGGTTTTAAATTAAAATGAATAATCTGATTATCATGTAAATAATGGAGCCCGGCAAGTATGCCTTTCAGGATATTATCCTTTTCATCGAAAGAAAGATTCTTTTTATCAAGTAATTGTTGCAAATTACCCTCTTCATAATATCGGAGTATTCCAAAATCGTAAACACCCGAAAGGAACGAAAACCGATAACATTCCTGACAATAAGTTATGTTGACATGTGATATCTTTTTTGCCATTTCAGTTGCTTCCAACAAACTTATCATTCCGTTGCTTGGTTTGGCTTCTACAACCTTAATAGCAACTTCAATACCCTGATGGGTATCAAATGCTTTGTATGTAGTACCGGTTTTTCCTACACCTAAAAGATCTTTTTGGTGATCATACTGGTAGTTTTCCTGAAATTCTTGTTTGGTCATTTGATGATTTTTTATAATTTATTAACGATTTGATTTATTTAGCTCGAAGCAACCTCCGGAAACTTTATTGGATTAAAGGCACTGGCGGAATCCAGGACTCATATCATATAAACCCAATTCATTAGAGCTCTTCTGACCTACAGGATGAGTTTGAAGACTACTATTATCCCCATACCATGCTACTATATCAATATCATTCCCCCCGGAATATTTATACCCCAAACTCTTGGTACCACCACGAGAAGCGAACTCCCACTCAGCCTTAGTAGGTAAACGATATTTTTTGCCGGTTAACTTATTCAACTTCGATATGAATTTTTGCACATCAGTCCAACTTATGCTTTCCACAGGAAGATCATCGCCCTTAAATGAAGACGGATTAGCAGCCATAACAGCCTTCCATTGCTTTTGTGTGACTTCGTATTTACTCATATAAAAACTACTGACTGTCACAGAATGAGAAGGCGTTTCATCACCCCAACAATCAATACCATCCTCCGAAGTACAATCCATAATAAAACTACTACCTTCTATATAAACCATATCAGAAGCTATTTCTTGCAAAACAGCATTGACTGTACCGGAGGCTAGATTAGAATGTATGGGTGTATTGGACACCGATCGAGAATTCAATTTATCTTTACACTTCTTTATCCAGAATTGCAGATCGTTGTTTGTCGGAACATCCGGACAATTATACAGAGTTACGGTAAAACAATCAAAGGCCTCCTTGTATTTAGCTCGGTTATAGTTTGCTATTCCTTTATTACGGCCAGCGGTATAGCAATTTTGAGCATCTACAGAAAAAGCTATTGTCAGTAATAAAAATATAAATAACAGATATTTCATGTGTATAATTTTAATGTACGTGCTTTGTAAGTTACATCTACTTCTGTGAGTCATTCACATTATTTGAACAATTTTTGTATTGGATCTTTTTTACAAAACGAAGTGATTAAAAAGTATAACGGAACTACAGACACACTAAAGGAAACATTACGCACAGTATCCCATGATTTAGTCTGGTTTCTATATTTTTCCGCATCAGCTGGCACCCCTGCATTTTGATATTTATTGTTATAATCATTAGAGGTGATTGAAGCATAACTTCCAAGTCCTATACATACAGTTGTTCCAATGAGAGAAGCAACAAATTGACCTTTGGATCCTTTTGTTTCAATCCAGACTACATCGCTTGGAATATTTCCATAAATTCCTTTAAATTCATAATAAGAATATGGGCTCAAAGTGCGAGCTATTTTGAATGAAGTATTATTAATATTGACATTATCATAACTGACTTGCTGGCTCTTTAATGTAATGCGTTTAGGTGGATTTTGCAAGCCGACTAAACTTCCATAAAGCGTAACCTTATTGAATGAACCATATTCTTTATCTAAAACTATTCGTGCCCCACATTCATCGTCACCCTTAATCCTACCATTCGTAATTCCATACTTTATAGGAGAAGGCTCGTCATGTTTTAAGATTGCACATATTTTATAATCAGATTGATTTTTTGCAAAATAAAAATCCAAAATAAAATTATTTGTGGTATTGGAATAGGGTTTTACATTCACCTCAACTTTAAATGCTTGTATTTCATCTTTATATAGATACATATGTTTGTCATCTATTTTACTTGTAGTTGAAATATTAAAATTCCATTTCTTTTTCCATATATCAAAATCCGTACAATATTCTTTCATTGAAAGATATATATTTTTGAAATTGAATTCTGTACCATAAGCAAGAGATTCTAAATTATCTTTAAAGATGGAAACACTTGCATCTAATATATATGCATTCAACAAATTTTTTAAACCGGCATCCTCTTCTGCAGATGCGGCAAGTGAATAATAATAACCTTTTAGTACCCTTTCGTATTTCTCATTCAAGTTTCTAATGTTATTATTAAAATCCTCTTTACAGATTTCTTTTTGAGAAAAACATGGAAAGACACAAATCTTTCCTATAAAAATTATTAAAAACACATATTTTTTCATATAAAATTTTATTTAACTTTAAATAATACAATGTTATTATTTCTTATTTTATATTGCTATCAAAATACAATATATTCTCCTTGTAAACATTTTTTTTACCATTTTCTACCCTCTTCAATGAAGAAATCAACCATCCTGCATTACAGTTATTTCTATTGAAATAATCAACAGTAAAGGCATAGTCATCTATCTGAAGAAAATGGTATTGAACTGATTTTACAGCCATTAATGATATAGTTTGAGATTTTAACAGAGATATGAACATTGATAATTTATCAAAATGATATTTTTCAGCTACCAAGTTCATATATCCGCCATCATTACATAATCGATATAAATCCATGAAATCAACATCGTTATTGGCAGGATTAATCGTCCACTCACTTTTCATATTTTTGCCCAAAAATGGACTACCTACAGATACTACGATCCATCGATGTTCTTCATTATTTTCTCGAATATATTGTAACACTAAATCAAAATCCATGTTCTTGCCTTGACCTACATTGTTTTTAAAAGTACATTTGACTAAAGCATAATTATCTTTATTCAACAAATCAATCAGCATAGCTTCCTTGTTAATTATTTCTATAAAATGAGATATTAGGATTGTATCTTTATTCATCAAGGTATCATTACAAGAATCAAAAATTGACCGTAAAAACATTTCTCGATTAACTGTCAAATCGTCTTTTTCAATTTTCAAATTACTCAATAGATTATTGATATATGTAGAATCATTAAAATTGAACCGAAGAATAAATTCATCTAGCACCTTTGACTCTTTCCAAAAATGAGAAACATCTTCACATTGGGCATTAACTTGCCAACTTATCCCTAAGAATATGAATAAAATTATTTTTTCCATAAATCATTATCTTATCACGTCATATTGAAATTGTTTACCTTCTTCTTTTTCTACGACAGACAGGTCTCCAAAGAGGACAATACAGTCATCCGGATTTTCAGAATCAAATGAAACTCTAAACTGAATCTTTTTATAGGTAGTATCTCTATATTTATATTTTTTATTTTCTACTGTTGCCATTGTACCTTCAAATATTTGTTCAACTACTACAGTTCCCCAGTAATATCCCCTTTCATATTTTATTTCTGTAAAATAAATACGAGGAAAATAAAATTGTACACTTTTGTAAGGTAATTTATATAATCGCCATAAGTACTCTTCTATTGGTCTTGTAAATTTCCTATTTTTAGCATTAGTAACTCCAACAGTCGTCGCTTCTTTATAAATGAAAATTGTCTTTACTACATATGAAATTCTGTCTTCAACGCCGGGAGTTTTACTGCCAATTTTGTCTAATAATTCTCTGAATACATCTAATCTCCGTTCTATTTTTTTATGTATCTTCTCCTTTAATTCCGGTGTAATAGTTGTTAATTCCGGAGCGCTATCAAAATCTTCTCGATTAATTTCATTTTGTGCATAAAAATTCACAGAACAAAGCAATAAACCAATCACTGTTATCAATTTGAATGTTCTCATATTCGTATGATTTGAATGTTAATCAATTTTCAATTATCTTTACTTGCATCATACACCCAAAGTTCATTTGCATTCAGGTTTTTATTTCCGCTATCCAATACAAAATAGGCTTTGTTGTTTATAACAAAACAAGCAACTCCGGAAACAGAGTAACTTCCCGGGAAATGAGCCTTTTTCCCCCATTGATCTGTAGTCGGACTGTATTGCCAAAGTTCACCTCCCTTAATAAAGGGAATATAACCATAGCCATTCACACTGAAACCCATTGCATTCCGGTATTCTTTGTTCGGAAAGTCTTTTTTTTGTGTCCACTGATTATTTTCCGTATCATATTCATATGTATCACTATAATATGTTGCAGTATTACGATCATTGTCACATCCGGCGGTAATGAATACTTTTCGTCCAATGACGAAAACAGAAGAGTTTAAACGGGATTCTCCGGGAAAGTCTTTCAACTTTGTCCATTCGTATTGATTGGGGTCATAACTCCAAAAATCATTGAGAGTGATAAAATTGTTTTGCCGATCATAATAGGCTCCCAAACCAACATACCCTTTTTCTTCTACAGCAAAAGCTATAGCAGAATAACGAGTATTATCCATACTGATAGAGAGACTCCATTCATCTGCGACAGGATCATATTCATAAAAATCATTTACGGCGCCATGATCTCCGGTACCTCCACCCACGTATGCCTTTCCGTTAACAACAAAAACTACAGCACCCATTCTATTTGTACCTGGAAAAGTAGCTCTTTCCATCCATTGATCTGTAGCCGGATTATAGCTCCATAAATCATTCAAATAATCGGGTTGTCCGGTTTGCCCGGATTGTTGCGACATTCCTAAACCAACATACCCTATACCATTAATAGTAAATCCGACCGCTCTGCTTCTGTTTTTTGCAATCAAATCGCTTTTTTGCTCCCAGGCAATGCTACTAATGCCATCTTCGTTCTTATCACATGAAATAAAAAATAGCATTATGCTTATCATTCCTATCCATCTCATTTTGTTCATATTTTCATCCGTTTTAAGTTAATAATCAATTGAAGGGTCATATTCCCAAAAATCTTTTAAAGTCGGCTGGTCGCTATCGTGTGTACCCAGACCAATATAGGCTTTGTTATGAATAACAAATACCGCAGCTCTACCGCGTGCATCTCCTCTGAAATTACACATTTTTGTCCATTTCTTTCCGGTAGAAGCAGTCGGATCAAATTGGTAAAAATCAAGATAATTCTGTCCATTCCATCCTAAACCAACGTATGCCTTGTTTCCAATAACAAATGCTACTGCACTGTTTCGCGCATTTCCGGGAAAATTATCTGTTTTTGTCCACAAATCAGTAGTTGGATTATATTCATAAAAGATTTTCGTATCATTGCGGTCATCTGTGACATCAGTGTTATAACTGCCGTTATACCCCAATCCCAAATAGGATTTATTACCGATTGTAAATGCAACTGCCCCTTCTACTTGTAGTAAAGCGTTTGGCAGGCTTGCTATTTTTTCCCATGTACCGTTATCTGTATCAGGAATATATTTATAAACATCATTTTTCCGGGTTCCATTATCAATTGCTCCTGTAGCTACATATCCTTTCTCTTGAAGAGAAAAAGCAGCACTTCTTCCTCTTGGTTCCCCTGTGAAGTCTGCCATTTTTGACCAAATATTGGTTTCTGTATTATATTTCCACCAATCAGAATAAATATTAGAACCTCCCCATCCTAACCCCACATAGGCATCTGTCCCAATCGTGAAACTTACTGCGGCATCCCGGGCTCCTGCGATGGAAGCCTTTTGTTTCCATATACTTCCATCAAATGCCCACAAATCGTCGTACCAAGTTTTTCCGGTATTACTATCCGGCATGGCGTCCGTACCTAATCCTACATAACCAATATTGTTGATAGAGAAACTAATGACACTATTTCTTGCAGTTCCCGGAAAATCATCGATTTGTCGCCATGGAGTTTGTGTCGTAAATTTCATTGAAGCACCATAACCCGTTAATCCACTTTGGCTTTTAACATAATATCTTACATAATATTCGGTATTATCGGTCAATCCGGCAACAGAATGAGTGAAATCACCAATTGTTAACGGGCCATTGGTTGTTATTCCCATATTTTGAGTAATAGTCGGATCGTTATTCGTACTCCAACAAACACCACTTTGGACAATAGCTGATCCTCCATCACTGATTATAGTGGTATTCACTTTCGCCGAACGAGAACCTATATTGTTTATTCCTTTTGTTTCAATTACCGGTTCTACCGGAGCCAACGTTTTGAATTGCTTTTCTTCTCCGAGAGCAGTTCCTACAGCATTTCTTGCAAAGGCCTTAACATAATAAGATGTACTTCCGGTTAAACCAGTTAGATTTACCGTAAAAACTCCAATGCCAGACGTAGCATAAACTACTTTATCATTCATAGTTGGATTGGGATTGATACTGTAACAAATTCCATATTGACCTATTTCGGAGCCTCCCTCATCTTCAATTTCTCCGGAACAAATGGCCGATCCGTAAGTAATATCCTCAATATCAAGTGTTTTTACTTTAGGGACTGTTGCCGGTGATGTTTCAAATGACAACATTGTTCCCGCTCCTGTTCCACCCACATTCGTAGCATAAGCCAATACGTAATAAGTAGAACCTCCCGAGAGATTAGTAATCAAAGTGTCAAAAGCAAGAACCGTTTTATTCATTGAGATTTTTTTCATTTGCGTAGTATCTGGATTTGTTCCATAATAAATTCCCAGTTCCGAGACAGGATATCCACCATCATTTGAAACGGAACCTCCCAATCGTGCCGACATTTTTGTTATTTCTTTCGGTTCGGAAGTTACGACCACCGGATGTCCTTCTTTAATGGATAGAGATTTACTTTCCCTGCTATATACTGTGTCAATATAATTCGTAACATACGTCCGCAAATAGTAACCTGTATAGGGTTCTAAACCCAACCTGGAGATACCAATACTATCTACATCCATTTTGAGAAAGTGTTTTTCCGTAATAGTTGGAAACGAATTATTTGAACCACCCCAACAAACCCCTTTTTCTTTATAAGAAGAAGCTGCATCTGTTGTAGAAAAATAGACACAAGTTACACTGTCATTTGTAGTTATTGGCTTATTATCATTATTGATGTTGATTTGAGGATAGTCCAATTGTTGCCATGGTATTTCTATATATTCACTATTCCGTTGCCTGAAATATGCACATACTCTAAACTTATACCTCCCGGAAGGTAAATTTATAATTTCCACTTTGTATTTTTCATTTTTATCATATGGAATATGATCCCTTAATAAATTCCAAGAGTCATCTTGTCCATTGTTTTGTTCCACTTTAAACCCCTCTTCTCCGATATATCCATATTCCCATCGGAGAGTTAAAGTAGTCTCATTTACCCTGTTGATTGTTAACTCCGACGGTTTCGGAAAAGAAATAGCAGGATCTGCCAAATTACTGGGTTCTATTCCACCACAGGATAATAAAAATAATGAAAAAAATGGTATAAAATAATAAATTTTCATGTGTGTCATTTGAATATCAATTTAGTTATTCTGTTTTCCTCATCGAATTCCAATTGATCAACGCTTTTGATCAAATCCATCCAAACTATAGAAGAAGGAGCATATTTATCTCCATATATATCTTTTATAATCACATTACCAGATAGTTGAGATTGAATGTATGCTATGATCTTTTCCTTGTCTTTTTTACATATATCTCTATTATTAACATTTTCAATACATTTCATTAACTTACTCTCATTCAATGCCCCTTTAAGAGGAATTTTTGATAGTTGACATGGTGGCAGTGAATTCAATTTATCTTTACACTTCTTTATCCAGGATTGCAGATCATTGTTAGCCGGAACATCCGGACAATTATTCAGAGTTATTGTAAAGCAGTCAAGGGCTTCCTTGTATTTACCCTGATCATTTTTGCCCTGATTATAGATTGCTATTCCTCTGTTACGACCTGCTGTATAGCAATCTTGCGCTATCATTACCCGCACACACAAAAGCAAACAGATTATAAATGATGACTTTTTCATATATAAAAAATATATTATTGATTTATTCGGGATTCTATTTCCTTCTTTAATTTTTCCAATTCCGGATCCTTTTTATAAGCTAATGCTTTACTACAATAATCAAGCGCCAGTTTGTCCAAGTCTGCTAATTTCAACCCAGATAAGTCGTTTGCACTTATCTTATAGACTTCAAACAATTTATTCTTAATCACTGTATCTATATTATCAATTAATTCTGCCTTCGCATACTTTTTTATTGCCTCATTATATTGTCCGGAAGCAAGAAGTTTATCTCCTTCCTTTAACAGGTTTTCGATTTGCATTTTCGCCTCGTCTGATATGACTGATTCCTGAGATGGAGTATTATCAGGAATAGGCAATTCTTCAGGTTGTTTATAATTGCTCAGAATAATAAAAGATACAGCACCAAGCATCATAGATATAGCAATAATGGCAAATATTTTAGGATTTATATTTCTTAACCGGAATTTTCTTTTTGATTCAGGTGCTTCATTGTTTGTTTCAGGTGCTTTTTCTTTCTCTTCTTCTTTTGTATTTTCTTTTTTATGGTCATCTGTTACATAGAACCGGGTTTGATCATCTTTCTGTTCATCCTCATCTTCAATAGTTACTTTTTCTTCAGGTATAGCATCTGTATCTGAACCAGACAATATTTTCTCACAATCGCTGCATTGTTTCAAACGTTTTTGAGGATCGGGAATAAGACATTGACGAATAACTGTTTGCCAGGGTTCAGGAATAAGATTAATACCATCAGGCAAATCGCCCCGATTGATTTGTTCCAATAATTGTTGTCTACCGGAAGAATTCTCTATTGATTTATAAGAGGCAAATGGCAGCTGACCGGTAAACACCTGGTATGCCAATACTCCAAAGCTCCATAAGTCTGCATTTTTGTTGATCTTTTTTGAACTCAATTGTTCGGGAGGTGAATAAGTAAATGTACCGGCACCCATGATCGAATTATCGAAAAAACTACTTTTATCGGCATCCAATTCTTTGCTGATGCCAAAATCTGTGATTTTGGGAACGTATTCATTATCCTCATCTTTCAGGATCAGGATATTCCGGGGCTTCAGATCCCGATGAATGATCTGATGATCATGCAAATAATGTAATCCGCTAAGTATTCCTTTCAAAATATTGTCTTTCTGTTCAAATAAAAGACTTTCTCTGTCAAGCAATTGTTGTAAATTGCCCTCTTTATAATATTGAAGAATTCCAAAATCAAAAATACCTACTAAAGAAGAAAAACGATAACAAGCCTCGTAATAAGCTATATTCGGATGCGACAAGTGCTTTACTTTAGCTGTTTCTTCCAACAAGCTGACTGATTCGCTTCCGGATTTTACCTTTGCCACTTTAATGGCGACAGTAATATGACGATGTTTATCCTTGGCTTTGTATACAGAGCCAAAACCGCCTTCTCCCAAAAGATCTTTTTCGGGATCATATTGGTAGCGTTGTTCGAATGCTTGCTGGGTTATTGTGTTTGTCTTCATATGTTAAATGATTTGAATTTGTATGTGGTATTTTATATTGAACTAGAGGCACAGGCGGAAGCCCAGAGAGTAGTAATTGTAGCCGGGATCGTTGAAGCCGCGAGATGACACACGACAAGATCTGGCGTAGTCAATCCAACAACCACCCCGAAAAACGCAGAACGAGCCTGTAGAAGGTCCCTGTGGATTAGTCTGACTGAAACTTGAATAGCCAGCATACCAATCACTACACCATTCCAATACATTACCACTCATATCGTACAAGCCCAATTCATTAGAACGCTTCAGACCTACAGAATGAGAGTGACTATTACTATTTCCATGATACCATGCCACTGCATCGATATCATTCCCCCCGGAATATTTATATCCCAAACTTTTAGTGCCACCTCGAGAAGCAAACTCCCATTCAGCCTCAGTAGGTAAACGATATTTTTTGCCGGTTAACTCATTTAACTTCGATATGAATTTTTGTACACTAGTCCAACTGACATTCTCTACAGGAAGATTATCGCCCTTAAATGAAGATGGATTACTACCCACCACTGACTTCCACTGCTTTTGGGTGACCTCGTATTTACTAATATAAAAACTACTTACTGTCACAGAATGAGAGGGCTTTTCATCACCATAGTAATCATCACTTTGCTCAGAAGTACAACCCATAGTAAAACTACCACCAGATACATAGACCATATTAGAAGCTATTTCCTGCAAAACAGCATTGACAGTACCAGATAATGGAGCAGAAGCCATGGGTGCATTGGATATTAGTGGAGAATTTAATTTATCTTTACACTTTTTTATCCAGGACTTCAGATCATTATTCGTCGGAACATCCGGACAATTATTCAAAGCTACAGCAAAAGAATTAAGGGCTTCCTTGTATTTTTCCTGATTGTAGTTTGCTATTCCGTTACTACGACCAGCAGTATAGCAATTTTGAGCATCTACAGAAAAAGTTATTGTCAGTAATAAAAATATGGATAATAGATATTTCATGTGTAAAAATTTGATGAAAATTCAGTTATAACTTGTAGTCTTGTTCGAACTCCTACTGTACTCCAAAACCACCAGCCAAAAATAAAATCAAAACAAAGAGTAATCTTTTCATTCTAAGCATTTTATTTACAATTAGACAATAAACTATTCACTTCTGTTGTATTTTTTAAACCCTGGGCATAATAAAGTAGACCCTTGGTAAAAGAATCGCATTCACCTAATATACCAATCAATTCTTTGGCTTTACTTAAAAAGTTGTAATAACCGGCATTATCAGATGCATCCAAACCTTTAACTTCTTTATAGAGATTATAAGCTGTTGCATAATTTCCCGATTCAAAAGCTGTATTAGCTCTTTTCAACGTTTCATTTTTATACTCCTTTCTTAGTCGATCACATTCTGCAATCTTATTATTCAAAATACTTCTTTTACCCGAATTGTCTGTTGATGGAATTAATGAGAGTAATTCTTTCAATTTAGGCATTGCACTTTCATATTTCCCATTATTGAAAAGTCTGATTGCTTCTGCATATCCCTGATCATATTTCATTTGCCATTCTGGCTTCGTTATTGTTATCACGGTATCTACAGGAGATACAGGTATTGTATCAGAAACAAGCTGTACAACCAGCTGGGGAGAATTTTCTTCAATTTTTTCTCCGGGATCTACCAGTCCTGTAAATTTGAAAAATAATATTGAAAGCATGATTGAGAGCACAAAAAGAGCAGGAGTAATAATCCACCACTTTTTATAAATGATAGTGTTTTTGGGTTTTTCGCCTGGTCTTGGCCCTGCAATTGTACCTTCAGACTCTTCCTGTCCATGCTTTTGTTTTTTCCTTAACTCCTCTATTTTTTGCTCACAATTTCTCTTTCCTTTCTTACAGACCTTGTTGTCCGGAAATAATTCCAGGGCTTTTTCAAAAAAAGAATTGGCAGCTTTGTAATCTTTTTGATCATAAAAAGTTTTGGCTTGTTGACAATAAGACTCAAACAATTTTTCCTGTTCAAAATCCGATAAAATTTTCTCACAATCACTGCATTGTTTCAGCCTTTTCCGAGGATCAGATATGAGGCATTGTCTAATAAGTGCTTGCCAGGGCTCAGGTACAGAACGAATACTCTCGGGCAAACTGCCCCGGTTGATTTGCTTCAATATACTTTCCAAGGCAGAAGCGCTTGCTGAATCGTCTTTTTTGAAAGGAAGTTCTCCGGTAAACAAGCGGAAAGCGATGACTCCGAAACTCCATAAATCTGTATTTTTATGAATAGAAGCAGAAGCTTTTAATTGTTCGGGAGATGCATATGAAGGAGTGCCGGCAGCAGATGTAGTATCTATTTTGCTTTCTTCTTTATCCAATTCCCTGCTGATACCAAAGTCCGTGATTTTAGGGATATAATTACCTCCTTCTTTTCCCATCAGAATATTCTGAGGTTTGAGATCACGGTGTATAATCCCATTATCATGCAAAACATGAAGTCCTGTCAGTATTCCTTTGAGAATATTTTGCTTTTCCGCATCAGGAAGAGTTTCTCTTTCAAGCAACTGGAGCAGATTGCCCAATGGATAATATTGTAGAATTCCATAATCAAACTCTCCGGCCAAGTTTTTAAATGTATAGCAGTCCTCATATCTTGCAATATTAGGGTGCTTATATTTTTTTATCAAATCCACCTCTTTTTTCAACCGAAATTTCTCTTGTCCGGAATTTACGGCGGCTACTTTGATGGCAACAAGTCTTTGCTCTTCATTATCGTAAGCCTTAAAAACCTTACTAAAACCACCCGTTCCCAAGAGGTCAGATATAGCATCATATTCAAAACGGCGCTGAAATTCCTGCTGTGTAAGCTTTTCCATAACATTGATTTTTTGTGTTTTTATCTAATGGTATCCTCTGTTGCATCCCGGACGACATCATTGCTTTCTTTTGTATTGCCTTTCTCTTGTCCGGAAGGTTCAATTACAGCATTTGGTTCCTGAACCGGCTCGGAAGTCTCTGTCGGCTTATGTGTTGCATCAATCGTTTCTTCCGGCGATGCAGGTTTTGTAATTACAGGCGGAGTTCTTTCGGAAGAGTCTCTCGGCACTCTTCTGTCATTAACCGAAGCTGGGGTTATATTATTAATTACCGGACTAATAGGTTCTATAGATAGTGCTTCATCTTCCTTTCTATTCTGTGGTAAACCTCTTTCTGGTATCTCTATAGGATCTGTCTTTATTTCAGGCTTTTTAATCTCCTTTTCATCTGTCCGGGGAGGTAAGAGTAAGAAATAAGCTAATACACAAATACACGAAACAATTGCTGAAGAATAAAAGAAATAACGCAGAAAAGGGGGCTTTCTAACAGTTTTTTTTTGAAAGGTCCCGGAAACTGTATTATCTTCATTCGTCAGCCTGGCATCCTCTACGGCAACCAGATAAGCTGAAAAATTATCCCTGCTATTGTTCCTACATTCTCTGACAATTGCATTGGTCTTTTCTTCGAGGCTCTTTCCGGCACTCAATATAGCAGTTAATTTTTCATCATTTATTGACTCCAGAACTCCATCAGTACACAAGAAAAAATAATCTCCGGCTTTCACATCCTTAGTTTCACGGATCTCGGCCTTATTTCTTTTTTCCTGATGAGGTTGTATGGCTCTGGTAATAATATTTTTCTTAGGATGCGTTTCTGCCTCCTGAGGAGTAATCATTCCTGCCTTGAGAAGTTCATTCACAAAAGAGTGATCCTCCGATTTATAGAGGATTTCCATTTGGGAACCATTCTTTCTCAAATGATAAATACGGCTATCACCTATGTGGGCCATCAAAGCGCCCTGCTCATACAAATAGAGAAATGTAAGAGTTGTGCCTGTTTTTTTATCTATAACATCCTTATCACCTTGCTTATCAAGTTCATCATAGGCATAATTCAATGCATTCTGAAACACATCAGCATTAAATTTTTTATTGCCGGACAAGAAAGAAGCAAAACTTTTGCAAACCACATTACTAGCGATTTCGCCCCCCTCATATCCTCCCATACCATCACAAACAACAAAAAACTTACTAAACTCTGTTGCCTGTCCTTTGTCCGGAAATATACAATCTTCATTATTTGCACGTTTACCCGTTTCGCTGAAAGCGCATGGACAATTGATTTTTATTTGCATATACAACTTATTTTTCTAAGATTTTTCTATCACAAACTGAAATGTAGTTTTACCGATTGTAATCAAGTCATCAGTAGTAAGAATGATGATATCTTCCGGAAACATTTTTTCATTATTATGCATTGTTCCATTTTTGCTATCGGCATCCGACAAATAATGTTCAATAGAATTGTCAGATTTTGTTACCACTTCGATATTGACATGTTTCCGTCCCATATATTTATCGGAAGAATCCAGTTGAATGTTACTGTCTGAACTTGCAGCTTTCCTGCCTATCGTATTGATGCCCGGTTTCAATTTGACTATCTCTGTATTACATTCTCCTTCCACTAAGCGAAGTGCTCCAATCACAGATAGCTTTTCCTGCTGCTTTTTGGGTGATATAATTGTTTGAAATTCCGTATTCTGCTTGTTGCCGACAGTCTCTTTCATTTCAAAGTAATTGAGAACATCATCCGTATTTTTACAATTCTGGCAAGTCAGGTTGCCCGTGTGATTTGCATCGATTGTAATGACTCCCTTCCGGCAATTCCGGCACTGCACCCGTTTCAGTTGGACTTTGGTGAAACGGCTGATATGATCCCTGTAGTTACAATTCGGATTCGGGCATACCAAAACCCCATCAGCCGCTGTCTTATTTACCTTTAGCGACCGTCCACAAGCAGGACATTTTAATATTAAGTCTTCCATGGTTTCTTTTTCATTTAAGCAATATCGCCCACAGGAGCATCATTGATATAATCAGCCATTGGCTCTTCATTCGTATAATCAGATATTGAATAATCAGATCCATCTATCAGAGTTGAAGGATGATACAAAGGCGCAATTTGCTCATATGAGATCGGTTCGGCAAGAGCTTCAGCTAGAGCATTATTCACACTGACTTGATCATAGATACCATCTCTATCCACATCCAACAAAAATACATTTGATCCATCAACAGACAAATGAGCAGCATCTGCAAAGCCTTGTCCGGTATTTATGGTATCAATCGATAATACCTCAACAGAATTTGCATCGGCAAGAGAAAAAGTCTGTCCGGCTCCCGGTTCCGGTTGAGTAACAGATTCCGGCTGAGCATTAGTTGGAGCCGCTTGAGTAGTAGTAAGATCTGATTGAGTAGTGGAAGCACCTGCTTGAGTATGCGCCTCCTGGTTGGTAGTACTCTCAGTACCCTGCTCTGTAGTACTCTCAGCACCCTGCACTGAAGTAGCTGCAGACGGATTATTTGCAGTTACATCTGCACTTGTAGAAGAATGATCTAATGTATAGACGAGATTATTCGAAAACTGAAGTCTTTGTTCCTGGGATAAAGCATTCCATTCATGTGCATAATAAGTTCCATACCATTGTCCGCGCCATTCAAAACCTCCGCCGGGACCGACTTCGTGTCTTGCAGAAGCAAATGCCTCATCATAACTCATACTATCATTTACCGAATGAGCAATGGGTATTTCGCTGTTTACGGTAGCATGTTGTCCGGCTCCACTATTTGTGGTATTAGTAGCAATAGGATCATCCGGAGTGGTTTCACCCTGATTTACAGACTCTATTCCTCCAACGATTGCAGCTCCGACCACACCCCCTGCAACGATCCCGGAACCGGCTAAAGCAGCATCTCTCAATTTTGCCTGTCTTTCTTTGTTCTTAGTTTCATTTATTTGTTCTCCATTGTTGGTTGTAGTGTTTTCATTTTCATTTGAAAAGAAACCTGCTTGATCTTGTATAAGACTTGCTGTTGCCATAATTGTAATTTTTAATTTGTTAATAACTTTACTACAAAGTAAAGTCAAAATTTTTCAATCCCTATATAAAATTATTGATACTGGTATGAATAGTCTGGTTTTTTGTACCAAATGGGAGGTTCTCCATTTTCCCACTACCTATTTTTCTCTTTGTATTTCCTTATCTACAGTTTGTTTTTCAACTAATAACTGTAAGATTCTTTTACCAAAACGTTCTGCTTTTCTTTTTCCGATTCCATCTATAGAGGTAATGGTCTGCTCCGTAATAGTTTCCAGTTTAGCAATACCCGCCAATTCTTCATCAATAAAAACTGCATAAGGAGGTATTGCTTCTTCCTGAGCTATCTGTTTCCGACATTCCCGCAAGATACTAAATATAGCAAAACATTTTTCATCCAAAACATTTTTATAGTCAATTTTTGCAGGTTGAAAAAATTTTCCCTTTCCATCAGGAATACCCCCCTCAATATATTTCACGCAAAAACACCAAACTGCTCCATCCTTTGTTTGAAAGAACTCATGATTGACCTCCAACACTTTGTGTGTTCTCAAAAATAAATTTATTTCTTCTTCTCCTACCAGAGGGTCAATAACCGGAATTGTAAATAACTTCATTTGCATTTGATCTGAAATTTAACCCGCTTCGCGGGTATTGACTTTTCTGCTACACCTGCCACCATAGGGCTTCGTCCCTCAGCCCTGTCGGCAGGTGAGCCTTTTCTTATTGAGTTCAATCCTCCAGAAACATTATTGAACTTAGAGGCAGAGGCGGAAGCCCAGATAGTAGTAGCTGACGCCGGGATCGCTGCTGTAGCGAAACGACACACGACAGCCCCTGGCAGGAGCAAACCAACAGCCACCCCGAATTACCCCGTCCAAGCCTGTAGAAGGGCCCTGTGGATTAGCTTGAGTAGAACTTGAATAGCTACTATAGCAACTATTACACCACTCCAATACATTACCACTCATGTCATATAAATCCAATTCGTTAGGACTCTTCAGACCAACAGGATGAGTTCGGTATTTACTATTATTTTCATACCATGCCACCTTATCAATATTATTTCCTCCAGAATATCTATAACCCTGGCTTTTATTTCCTCCCCGGGCAGCAAACTCCCATTCTTCCTCCGTGGGCAAACGATATTTCTTTCCGGTGAACTCATTCAATTTAGATATAAATACTTGTACATCATACCAACTCACTTTCTCTACAGGAAATTCATCGTCATCAAATGAAGATGGATTACTACCCATTACTAATTTCCACTGCCTTTGTGTTACCTCGTATTTGCTAATATAGAAATTACCAACTGTTACTAAATGAGAAGGCTTTTCATCAGAATTACAATTACGACCTTGTTCAGAAGTACATCCCATAATAAAGGTTCCTCCTTCTACATAAACCATATTAGAAAATATTCCCTGAAAAACAGCATTGCACAAATCATACTGCCTCTTAACATAAGCATCCAATGGATTTATTTCCAATACTTTTGCATATCTTTTCCCAGCTTCTGCATACTCTTCTTCTTTAAAATAATCATCTGCAAGAATGATTATTTCCAGACACTTTTCAGATTTAGTAATTTGACTGCTTATATCTTGTGCATTGCTTCCGGCAGACGCACGATAGGCCTCATACTTCTTTTTGGCACATTCATAATCTCCTTGTTCAAAACAGGTATTTGCTGCTTGCAGATACTCCAAGTATCCCTCTTGCCCATAAACAGTTATTCCCCAAAAGGGAATGAGGAGAAAAATTAAGATCCGTTTCATGTCTATTTGTATTTTATGTCATTTTAATTTAAATTCGTTCAATTTTCAACAATTAAGCTACTAATAAAACCAATTTTTCACTTATTTACCCTTTTAGGGATAGCTTTGGCAACCGGTTCAATCATACGACATCCATCGGTTACTTTTTGAGCTAAAGGCAGAGGCGGAAGCCCAGATTGTTGTTGCTGTTGCCGGGATCGTTGTTGTTGCGATTCGACACACGACAGTTTCTGGCGTTGTTGTTCCAACTGCCGCCCCGATTTACACGGTTCGAGCCTGCGATTGCCAAGCTCTGATTGAGATATGACATTACGGGAAAAACTTTTTGATTGAGCATGATCAATAAAAGCATATAAAGCCTGTACATTTTGGGAAAAATCACGTTCTGAGATTATATTATTGTCCAGATCGTGCATGTACTTGTTTACTTTCATTTTAAAACGACGCCTGGAATTACTATTCAAGCGGATAAAATTTTTATGAACAATAAATCCTAAGAAAGGAAGCCCATAGCAATTTTTGTTCATAATAACAGGTTTTAATTGTAGCTGCAACTTATCGTTACAATATTTTTCAAATAAAAAACCTTGTTCTTTCAATATTTTTTTATCATTACTCCACAGTACCATGTCATCCATATATCGAACATATGCTGGTACTTTTAATTTTTCTTTGACATAATGATCTGCATATGCCAAATAATAATTGGCAAAATACTGGCTTGTGAGATTTCCGATAGGCAAACCTTTTCGTTCTACTGTAGAATAACTGTCGATAATTTTGTGAAAATGTGATAAAAGCGCTTCATCTTTAAACATCCGTGACAAATTATTTTTCAATATCTGATGGTCTACATTATCAAAATATTTACAAACATCCAATTTTAAATACCACGCATATTTTCTATTAAAATATGCTGCCCGTTGTAAAGCAGCAAAAGTACCTTTATTTTTTCGGCAAGCATAACTATCATATAGCTGGTAATTTTCGAAATATGCATCACAAACATTCATAAGGGCATGATGAACAATCCTCTGAGAAAAAGGAGCCGCACATATCTGTCGTTCTTTTGGTTCATAAATAGTAAAATAATGGTAATTGCCATAGTTAAAATTCCCAGACAACAGATCTTCTCTTATTTTCAACAAATTATGTCCTAGATAATACACAAAAGACCGGATTTCCGATTTTCCAGCTTTTCCTTTTCTTGCTTTCCAATAAGCCAACCTGAGATTATCAAGATCAACGACTTGTTCCATTAAATAACCTGCGCGTTTCATATGTCTTGTAAGAGTGATATTGTAAATTACTTTATATTTGATCTGAAATTTAACCCGCTTCGCGGATATTGACTTTTCTGCTACACCTGCCACCATAGGGCTTCGTTCCTCAGCCCTGTCGGCAGGTGAGACTTTTTAACTCAAAATAACCTCAGGAAAGATTATTGAACTAAAGGCAGAGGCGGAAGCCCAGATTGAAGTAGCTGCCGCCGGGATCGTAGTCGTAGCGAAGCGACACACGACAGTAACTGGCGTAGCTGAACCAACTGCCGCCCCGAAAAACACGGCCCGAGCCTGTAAAAGGCCCCTGTGGATTAGTCTGACTGAAACTTGAATAGCCAGCATACCAATCACTACACCATTCCCACACATTCCCACTCATATCATATAAGCCCAACTCATTAGAATGCTTCTGACCTACAGGATGGGGTTGACTGTTACTATTTTCACTATACCATGCCACAGCATCAATATCATTGCCTCCGGAATATTTATATCCCAAACTTTTGGTACCACCACGAGAAGCAAATTCCCATTCGGCCTCGGTAGGCAAACGATATTTCTTGCCGGTTAATTCATTTAACTTCGATATGAATTTTTGTACTTCATTCCAGCTTATGCTCTCTACAGGAAGATTATCGCCCTTAAATTTTGAAGGATTAGTACCCATAACAGCCTGCCACTGTTTTTGGGTGACTTCGTATTTACTCATATAAAAACCACTGACTGTCACAGAATGAGAGGGATTCTCATCAGAATAGCAATCATTACCTTGCTCAGAAGTACAACCCATAGTAAAACTACCACTTGATACATAAACCATATTAGAAGCTATTTCCTGCAAAACAGCATTATCTATACCAGAGGATGTAGTAGAGGCTGTGGAATTACACAAATTATACTGCCTCTTAGCATAAGCATCCTGTGGATTTATCTCCAACACTTTTGCATACTGTCTTCCGGCTTTTTCGTACTCTTTATCCTCAAAATAGCCATCTGCAAGAATGATTATCTTCAAGCAATCTTCAGATTGTTTTATTCTAAACGTAACATCCTCTTTCCCGGCAGTGACCTTATATGCCTCATACCTTTTCTTAGCACATTCATAATCACCTTTAGCAAAACAATCGTTGGCTTCCTGTAAATAATTTTGTGCAGAAACAGAAAAAAATGTCGTAAAAAATGAGAATATAATTATTATGTATTTCATAACAATGAATGATAACAGATATTATTTGAATTTTCGTTTACAATAAGAGCAGTGTCCTCTGTTGTCCAACCCCTTCCATGGAGTATTTCCCAGAAAGCTTTGGCAATCCGGACAAACATAATCCAATTTGAATTGCTCCTCCAATTCATTTATTCTTTCAGGAATTTTTCCCTGTTCAACCGCACCCCAGGCAGCACCCATTGCAAGCCCTGCCGAAGTCAATATTCCACTGAGCACCTGGATTACTGTTATATTTGCAGCTGGGATAAGCAAACAAATCAAAGAAATCAAAAGTCCTGGCAAAGCCATGGGGATCATACGTTTAAAAGCAGATTTTACAGCTGTTTTCGATTGCAATTTTACTTTTGATTCTGAATAATCTTTATAAACCTCTTCCAACTCCTTGAACCTCGTTTTAACATCCTCATCGGTTTTAGGAAGTCTTGAGATTTCAGCTTTCAAATCAACCGCATATTCTCCTAATACCACCTCATCAGTCAATTTGATTCTTTTTCTCTTGATTCTCTTCCCATTTACACAGGTTCCATTTGTAGAATCCAGATCTTCTATCAAAAGATCAGTCGCTGTAACATAGCTTAGTTTGGCATGCTTGAGACTCACCGATTCGTTCTGAATCTGAATATCCCCCTGCCGTCCGATAATATATATTTTCATTTCTGCATCCATAACACTACTCTTGTTTGGTATATAAAACTTTAAGCGCTTTCAAAGCCTCCTTTGAGATATCTTTCAAGACAAAAAAAGTATCAGACTTACTATCATATAATTGTAATGTCTGATTCTGTAAATTAATCTGATAGACATAATTCAGGTTAATGATGACACTTTTCCCGATACGGGCAAAAATACCGGCATCCTTCTTCAAAGTATTTACAAGATACTCCAGCATGGTACCCAGATTGAAAGTAAAAACCAGCTCTTTCCCGTTAGTGAGGTACAAAAGAGTATAATTCCTGTCCGCTTTAAAATATGCGATACTTTCTAACTCGACCCGGTAGAAAGTATCCCGGGAATTGAAATAAATGTATTTTTCCATAACCATCGTATTTAAATATTACTTTTTTCTGTGTTTCCAATTCAGTATTACCATATTATCGTCAAACCTGCCCCACATTACAGGCACCTGATCTCCTCCTGTATACTCTTTCACACGGGCATGAACAAAATTGAATAACTCCTTAGCCGTAATCAGGCGGTCTCCATTGGTATCGGCCCCTCCCTTAAGTCCCGTACAAAGATAATGAGTAAAATCGCCTCCCTCCAATGAAAAAGACTCTATTGAATATTGATTAGAACGGGATGACAGGAACAATAAGACCCCTGTACCTAAGTTATTCTGGTTTGCATTTGTTTGCGTCGGGGTAGCAGGTCTCATATCTCCTGAAAAACAAGCATCAGCAAATATCAATTTCCGTTTAGCAGGAGTCGACTTAAATAAAGTCCGCAGATCTGAATACATCAGGAAATCGTCATGCACACAAAATGCCCCTGTGGTACCATGGCCGCTGAAATAAAAAAGAATAACATCTTCTTTTTTTGCTTTGGCAAACAAATCCCGGGTTTTTTGAATAATATTTTGCCGGCAAGCCGCCTGATTAGTTATCAGCACAAGGTTTTCTTCCTCCGTATGATATTTCAACACCTCACACATTGATGTTGCATCCTTATGGCAAAATGTCAGGTTACTATTCGGGTTTGCATATTCGGATACACCCACGAATACTGCATAGATAGTCCCTTTATTGACTTGCGAAAAGGTACAAACACTGAATAACAGAGAAAAAAGAAGAGTTAGTGATAATTGTTTTTTCATATCTATTGACTTTAAACTGATTTTTAAAATTATCATGGCTTTTTATTTAGAGTAAACCTATATATAATATCGGTTTCATTCAATACATTTACTCCGGGTACCTTGTCAATATATAATTACCGATTGCTTTGATTCGTTCAAAAGAAATCTTGCGTCCCCAATGTACAGACGAATTAAAGTTCCCTTCTGCCAAAATAACCCCAGAATCATTCAATCCAATAATTATTACATAATGTGTATCATTGTTTATCCTTAAAATATCTCCGACCCTAAGGTTATTAAAATCGGAATGCATACGGGCAGGCAGGTTTTTAAACGCTGCATCACTCAGCATATATGAAAATGCTGCACAACCATATCCCCCGGTATAAATACCACCTTTCCATTCATAGTAGTTGTCATTTGTCCATCTCATTCCTTCCGGATACTGTTCCTTCAATGCCAGCATGCTTTTATGGATGGACATTTCTTCTTCATTGAAATCATATGAATCATCATCTACTTCAGCAATAGGTGTTTTCGTATCTTCTCCAACCCAAATCTCATTTGTTTTCAGTAAATTATCTGAATTTACCTCAAAAAAATAAGTAGTATCTGCAGAGTTAGTAGTCTGCATATCGATTTTTACAGGAATTTCTTCTCCATTATATGTGATGATTATAACCTGCTCCTGTGTGTTTTGAGATCTCCCGGCAAACAACAATAATAAAAAGGATATTATAAGAGCTATTTTTTTCATGATTTTAAATAATTTTATTGTGAATAAATGAAAAATAACTCACTGGTCTTTCAGGATTCCGGAAGTTACTGTATTTAGCAAAATTTCATGCTGTTTTTTCGCCTTTTCATCGCCCTGATTTGCAGCAAACTTATACCACTTTATAGCTTCCATGGTATCTTTTTTCACACCATTTCCGTTTTCATATAATACACCCATGTAATATTGGGCAGAAGCATACCCTTTTTCTGCGGCAGGACGAAACCACTTCAGAGCCTCATTATAGTTTTTCTGATTAACATAATATAATCTGCCCACATTGTATTGTCCTGATACATTTCCTTTTTCAGCAGCAATTTTATATGCATTCAAAGCCTCCTCCTCAGACTTTTCCACACCCAAACCATTTTCATACATATATCCAATATTATTCTGGGCAATATCATTGCCGTGGAGCGCTGCTTTTTTGTACCATTTTACAGCCTCTTCATTTGACACTGAAACTCCGATACCCTTAGCATACATATATCCCAAAGCAGCTTCGGCCTGGTCATAATCATAATCGGCAGCTTTCTTATAATATTTCAAAGCCTCCTTTGTGTTCTTTTTTGTTCCGATACCTTCACGAAGCATATACCCAACATAATGTTGAGCCTGGTATTGTTCTTTCTTTTTCGCCAAAGATTTCAAAGGCCTGAATGCTTGTTGAGCTTCTTCACTACCAATCTTACTTTGATAAATCAATTCTCCCATTTTCAATGTGGAGGAAGGAGTTTTACATTGTGCATACAATAGATATGCTTCTTCATAAAGAGACTTACTTTTCAGTGAATCGGCTCTCAATTCAATTTGCAAAGGAGATTGAGCTCTCATACTTACCGACATAAAAACAAACAAAGCAAAAATAATCTGTTTCATATTTCTTTACATTTAGTTATTAATTTTCAACACAAAGGAAAGTAAAAAACAAGACAAAAGAATGAGTATTTTTGCACTTTGTACAAAATAGGGTAATTTGTATTACATACCTTTATAAATCTTACACATGTTTATTTGCCAGTATTTGAGATTTTTGCTAAACGGTTAAAGCCTTCCTCTCACATATTAACATTAAAAATAATCATATAACACAGTAAGCATTTAGATACCTTCAATTGTTTCATAAGATTCACTTCCTTATATATGTATATGCATGCAATCTGAAAACGCTGTGATTATCAGTATTTTCTAATGGCAATAATGGAGTAAAGATAAACAGCATATTTTTATTAACTTATAAATTTTTTAATGTTACATAACATTAGTATGGAGAAAAAATGTCGCATTTTTCTATCATTTAGTAAAAAATCATAACACTTCGGGTCTTGAATGTTGATTTTTTGAGATGTTACAAAAATCCATATTCTATGCTTTTGCTTTCACCTTCCCCCTCAACATCTCCCTCTTCCCCGGAGGCCCCGGAATCCTCTCCACCTCAAACCCAGCCCTCTGCAACATCCTCCTCACCTCCCCTTTTGCACAATAAGTCGTCAAAACTCCCTCTGGATTCATTTTCTCAAATAATTTATCAAAGATTTCCTGTTTCCACACCTCCGGTTGTTTATCCGGTCCGAAAGCATCGTAATAAACCACATCATAATGATCCGGAAAAGTATAGTCTGCAAAATCAACCGCTATTTTTTTTATCATAAAAAAAGGAGAAATCACATAAGATTCATTCCAGGAAGCTGCATGAAGAGATGCAAAAATATCCGTCACCCCCATTTGCTCTGCATAATTCAACTGTTTAACCGTTTCCTGCAACAAAGGATATTTTTCTAATGTTATATAACGTATAGTGAGGTTTCTTTTTTGAGCCTCCAAGAATGTCAATAAAGCATTGAGGCCGGTACCGAATCCGAATTCAAGGACTGTAATTTCTTTTTTTGTATAATGATTTAATCCTGCCTGAATATATACATGCATGGATTCCTGAATGGCTCCATTGACGGAATGGTAGTGTTCGTCTAGTTCGGGGACATATAAAGTATGAGAACCATCGGCTGTTATTTCGGGAACTTGTTGCATTGTTTTAACTTCTGATTTTTTTCATGTACATTTGTAAGTCTTATTATTAAAATGATGGCAAAAATAATCAAATATATTGTACTTTGTTGTGTTTCTTGTTGTTTCATCGCCTGTCAGCAGACAAAAAAAGATGAAAAGATCATTACGGTAACCATCGAACCGCAAAGATATTTTGCTGAACAATTGGTTGATTCTTTGTTCAAAATTGTAGCGATGGTTCCGGCGGGAACAAGTCCTGAAACTTATGATCCCTCTCCTGTACAAATGGTTACATTGAGTCATAGTTCTGCGTATTTTCGTATTGGTTATATCGGTTTTGAAATGGAATGGATAGATAAAATCCGGCAGAACAATCCGCAATTACCTATTTATGATACCAGTAAAGGTATCCGGTTGATCGTATCAGAAGAAGATGAGCATGATCACGAAGCGCCCGATCATCAACACCATACAGGAATTGATCCGCATATCTGGAGTTCACCAAGAGAGGCTCGTACTATCGTCCAAAATATGTATAATGCTTTGGTCGATTTAGATCCGGATCATAAAGAGATTTTCAAACAAAACTTAGAAAAAACAGAGGCGGAGATCGCAAAAACCGATAGTATTCTTACCGATTTATTTGCTACGGCAAAAACAAAATCATTCATTATTTACCATCCGGCATTGAGTTATCTGGCCAGAGATTATGGCCTTACTCAGTATTGTATTGAGATAGAAGGAAAGGAACCTTCTCCGGCACAAGTAAAAGAGTTGATAGAAACCGTAAGAGAAACGGATACAAAAACAATTTTCATCCAAAAGGAATTTGATCAGAAGAATGCTGAAACCATTGCGAAAGAAACCGGGTGTAAACTGATTGTTGTCAATCCATTGTCGTATGAATGGAGTGAAGAATTGATCCGCATAGCAAAAGCCATTGCCCATGAATAAGTTGATTGAAATCAAAGATGTAAGCGCTGCTTACGGACAACAAACCGTACTCCGGAATGTTTCTTTGGATATTTACGAGAATGATTTTTTGGGCATTATCGGTCCTAATGGCGGAGGAAAAACAACTTTACTCAAACTGATTTTGGGTTTATTGAAACCGGTCTCCGGAAAAATCATCTACTCGCAGAAAGACCTCAAAAAACGTTTAGGTTATCTTCCACAGATTAATCAGATAGACCGGAAATTCCCGATTTTAGTATCGGAAGTGGTTGCTTCAGGTTTATTATCGGAAAAAGGAAAGAAGACAGGACACGTAGAAGAAGCCCTGAAAAGTATGGGGTTGATGGAGATTGCACATAAACCAATTGGACAACTTTCCGGGGGACAACTACAACGGGTTTTATTGGCAAGGGCTTTGGTCAACAAACCGGAATTGTTGATTCTTGACGAACCGAGTTCATATGTCGACAAACGTTTTGAATTTAAATTCTATGAGATATTGGAAGAAATTAATCAGGATACGGCCATCATTCTGGTATCACATGATGTCGGAACTGTGATTTCCTTAGTCAAAAACATCGCTTGTGTCAACGAAACCCTACATTATCATGCAGGAAGCAATGTGGATGAAGTTTGGTTGGACGAGCACTATGCCTGCCCGGTAGATATTATCGGTCATGGAAATCTACCGCATCGCGTGCTGAAGAAACATTCCGCATCAGACCCTGATACCCCGCACGTTTCACCGCAGAATGTTTAAAGATCCGGTTAAAATCAGTTTCCGTAAGATCATTTAATGCAGACTTATCTAAGTTCAAGAGTTCATCGGAAGGATGAAATTTTGCCACATGCGTTGGCTGTGCACATTTATTCCACGGACAAGCCTGATTACACCTATCACAACCATAAACACAATTTTCCATCCGGGAAGCATATACAGGAGGGATTTCCCCTTTATGTTCAATCGTCAGGTAGGATAAACATTTTCCGGCATTCAGACTGTAAGGACTCTCCAAAGCTTTTGTAGGACAAGCATCCAAGCATTTTGTACAATCTCCACATCTGTTTTCCAAAGGTTCATCCACTTCCAATTCAATATCCAGCAATAAAATTCCCAGAAAAAAATAAGATCCTTTACCTGGAATAATCAATTGGGTATGTTTGCCAATCCAGCCTATTCCTGCCTTCCAGGCATGATACTTTTCCAGAACAGGGGCCGAATCGCAAAAAACCCGGCCATTTACGAGTCCCATTTCTGCATTGATAAGGGCTAATAATTTACGTAAACGTTCTTTAATGATATCATGATAGTCAGTTCCATAGGCATAGTAAGAGAATTGAGGATGATCTTCCGGGAGCTTTACTTCCGGATAGTAATTCAGAGCAACAACAACTACCGATCGCGCATTCTCCATTAATAAAGAAGGATCCAGGCGTTTATCCAAATGATTAGACATAAAATGCATGGATGCATGTTTTCCCGTATGCAGCCATTCTTTCAGATATTGGGCATGGTCTTGGGCGTAAGATGCCTGGCAGATGCCGCAGGCATCAAAACCCAGTTCTTTTGCTAATTGTTTGATTATTTGGGTTTTCAATTGGGTTGACATCATGGGCGGGCGGACCCTGCCCCTACGGTTATCAATGCATTTGTTGTGATTTTTGCATCATTATAATATTTGCAATTATCGCAACGATTGTTATTTTTGCATCCTCTGTGTAGAGACGCAATGCATTGCGTCT
>JAVBMQ010000057.1:0-3244 GCA_031552335.1 Bacteroidales bacterium
AAAGTTGGCTCCGTAAGAAGTTTTCTTTGTTGTTTTACCGGATATTGGAGAAGACCACCCGTATAGAAATCCTTCAAAATGTGGGCGATTTCAGATTGTTGGACAAAAAGTGTATACAGAATCTGAGAAAATTACGGGAAACAGAGCGTTATACCAAAGGTCTTTTTGCCTGGATCGGTTTCAGAAAAAAAGAAATAACTTTTGAACGGGCAGATCGTATCGCCGGAAAAAGTTCCTGGAATTTTTATTCTCTTTTCAATCTGGCTATTGAAGGCATTACTTCTTTTACTGTAGCTCCTTTACGTATATCCACATTGATGGGCATTTTTGTGTCTGCGATTGCTTTTATCTATATGCTTTATATACTGATAAAGACTTTTATTTACGGGGATATTGTTCGTGGATATCCTACCATGATGGTGGTGATTCTCTTTTTGGGAGGCATTCAATTGTTATCGATTGGGGTCATCGGTGAATATTTAGGGCGTGTTTTCAGTGAGACAAAGAAAAGGCCTCCTTATATCGCAAGAACTTATAATGGGGTGGAGGTAGAAGATAATTGATTTTGCTTGGGAAATAACAATGATCGCAGTAAAAAAAACATCTTTTTATACAATCTGTTTGTACCATTTGTGCATGGTACTTGCTTTGCTGTTTACTGAATCGAAAGGTTTGTTTTTGTACAACACAATCAAAATATTTATTCGTTTAATTTGTGTCTCAATTTTCAACTATTATAGCTTTTAAATTTTCCAACAGCCCTTCACATGCATCCTCTAATAAATCCAATACAAGCTCAAATCCCGATTCTCCTCCATAGTAGGGATCGGGTATGTGATCATGCTGATATTTTTTTGAGAAGTCAGTCATGCGATGGATTTTGTTCTTGGATTCAACATCCGGAGCTAACCTGTTTAAATCCATAATATTCCTGTTATCCATCCCAATAATCAGGTCAAATTCATAGAAATCATCCGTGGTAATAGGACGGGAAAGGCTTACCAGATCGTATCCTCTGTGTTTGGCGTGATGACGCATGCGATAATCAGGAAGTTCTCCATGATGGTAAGATAAAATTCCGGCAGAATCAATGTATATCTTGTTTTGCAGTCCTGCCTCTGCAACTTTATGCTTCATGACTCCTTCTGCAGAAGGGGAACGGCAAATATTCCCCAAACAAACAAATAATATTTTTATTTTATCCATATTTTATAAATTTTTTAACCCACACTACCTTCCAAAGAAATAGCCAATAATTTTTGAGCTTCTACAGCAAATTCCATAGGAAGTTTGTTCAATACTTCTTTGGCATAACCGTTTACGATCAGGCCTACAGCTTCTTCTGAGCCGATTCCACGTTGGTTACAATACAGAATCTGATCTTCGCTGATCTTAGATGTAGTAGCTTCGTGCTCGATAATACCTGTTTCATTTTGTATCTCTCCGTACGGGAATGTATGCGCACCACAATGATCACTCAGTAGCAGACTGTCGCATTGCGAATGATTGCGGGCATTATCGGCCCCTTTGTTTATTTTGACCAATCCCCTGTAGCTGTTTTGGCTATTTCCTGCTGAAATACCTTTGGAAACAATTGTACTTTTGGTGTTTTTACCGATATGGATCATTTTAGTTCCTGTATCCGCCTGCTGAAAATTATTGGTTACAGCAACAGAATAAAATTCTCCGATAGAATTATCTCCACGCAGGATACAACTTGGATATTTCCAAGTAATGGCAGAGCCTGTTTCTACTTGTGTCCAGGATATTTTGGAATTATTCCCCTTGCAAATACCTCTTTTAGTCACAAAATTGTAGATACCACCTTTTCCGTTTTTGTCTCCCGGATACCAGTTTTGTACAGTTGAATATTTAACCTCTGCATTTTCCAATGCTATAATTTCTACAATAGCTGCATGCAACTGATTTTCATCACGCATGGGAGCTGTACAACCTTCTAAGTAGCTGACATAACTATCGTCATCGGCACTGATCAATGTACGTTCAAATTGTCCTGTATTAGCTGCATTGATGCGGAAATAAGTAGATAACTCCATCGGACAACGTACCCCTTTGGGAATATACACAAAAGAACCGTCACTGAAAACGGCAGAATTAAGTGTTGCAAAAAAGTTATCCCGGTAAGGAACAACCGATCCCAGATATTTTTTCACCAGATCCGGATGGTGTTGAACCGCATCGGAAAAGGAACAAAATATCACGCCTTTTTCTGCTAATACTTCTTTGAAAGTTGTTTTCACAGAAACACTATCCATAACAGCATCTACTGCCATTCCTGTGAGTTGTTTCTGTTCATGAAGCGGAATCCCTAATTTATCGAAAGTTTTCAATAATTCCGGATCTACTTCATCAAGACTTTGGGGTGCGACTTTTTGTTTGGGAGCCGCATAATAGATAATGTCCTGATAGTCGATTTCCGGAATAGCCAGATGTGCCCAGGTTGGCATTTGCATAGTTTGCCAATGGCGGAATGCCTTAAGCCGGAATTCCAGCAACCAATCAGGTTCATTTTTCCTGGCGGAAATCATTTGTATGACCTCTTCCGATAGTCCTTTGGAAAATGTATCAGTCTCTATGTTGGTCACAAACCCGTATTTATATTCGCTGTTTGTGATTTGATTCAATAGTTCATTTGAGTTATCTTGCATAATTAAAATCTCATTAATTCGAAACAATGGTTTCTAATCTATATACTAAAAATACCTTCTTCTTCCTTATTAATTTCTTTTTTTTGATGATTCATGAAACCTTCTTGTACCTTATTTCTTACATATGGATACAAAAAGGGAACGACAATCCTTACTTTTTCAAATAAAACAGACTCCTCTTTGGTTTGTTTACTGATGAAGTGAGAATTCTTATCAAAGACAATCATAAAATTAAATAACAGGCTCAGAATAAGTGTCGTAATGATCATGCCGACAAATCCTCCTGCCAGGTTATTCAGGCAACCGAAAGGGGTAAGTTTCCAGATTTTTTCTAATAACTTCCCCGCCAATGACATCAAAACGATAATCAAAATAAAAGAAAAAACATAGCATATAGGATATGTCATGTATATAGGAATACTTTTGATCAGGCTTAGTATTGGTTGTAATAACGTCGCCAGGCCTCCGGCAAAAAGAATGGCCAAAGCCAGGGCTGTAAGCGAAACGACCTGCTTGATGAGTCCATCAAACAGGCCTTTTATCATTCCGACCACGATACATACTACTATGACGAG
>JAVBMQ010000195.1:0-6658 GCA_031552335.1 Bacteroidales bacterium
CATTGATTAAAAAACGATTAGGGGATCGACCCCTAACCGTTTTTGACCAACAAAACTCAGGCTCAACATTACCCATTGAGAAAAACGAGCCGAGTATTTGAATAAAATTTTAGCTGACACAGTTTAATTTACGCTACCAAATATCATTCATTTTCCTTATATGGAAAATACATTTTAATATGAGACATTTCTGCTGTAGGCGGATAATAAATTGATTTATTCAATCGCTTTATATCTTGTAAACTTAGATCATAACGGCATAAGACTTTATAATTATCACTGACCTCTTCCCAACTATATTTTCTGAGAGTATCCGTGTGAAAAATATAAAAACACAGGGTATCTCGTTGCGCTGTTCTGTATGCATCTTTAAAAGTATAAAATAAATCATACACATAAAGATTTTGCTTAGGAATCATGTTTGTATAATTATATTTAGTAAGAGATGTGTCTGGAAAAACAGGATTATTTCCATATGCAAAATAGCATGATATATCATGATCTGAATTATTATAGATAGTCACTAAATCAAGCTCTTTCTCATCCTTACATCCCAATAAATATAATTGAAATATAAATAAAGTAATATATATTATTCTTTTCATAAGATCTAATTTTCATTATTCATTTTTCCTCATATGGAGGATACATTTTCATATTCTTCATTTCTTCTGTCGGAGGGTAATAAACTGATTTATTTAATTGCTTGATATCTTGTAGGCTTAAATCATATCTTTTTAGAATTTTATACCCGTCCCTTACTTCATCCCATTTGTATTTTTTAACCGTATCTGCATGAAAAATATAAAAACTTAAAGTGTCTCTATGAACTATTTGATATGTTTTTTCTAAAGAGTAATATAACTCAATCATATGAGATTTTTTTTCTGAGATTTGATGCATATAATTATATTGGGGAAGTGTTGTATCCGGATATATTGGTCCGTTGAAATATCCATAATCAACTAATATTTCATGTTCCATATTATTATACACCATTATACTGTCATCAAACTGTGATGGACATGCTGAGAAAAACAATTGGAATGTAATTAAAAGCAAATAAGACATATTTTTTATTTTCATATTTTTAACAAATTAATATTTAATAATTCTGGCTGAAGACATTCTCCCTGAAGAAGAATATATAGGAGAATAAACATAATCATATGATCCATTAAAATTAGGATAATCAATAGGATATTCAAGATTTTCAGACCAATCGACACCATCTCTTGCAAAATAATATGATGCTAATTTATTTGCATCCCGTTCATACCACTTAACATCATGAGTACTTACATTAGGACGATTATGAATTAATTCTGAATTCTGTGCACTAAAGATACTTGGTATTCCCACTTTAACTAAATACTCTATTCCCATTTTTTGGCTCTGCAAATAGTGACCATATTCATGCATAAACATCGGATTATTCATTGGAGTAAATTTCCCATTAGACTCATATAAATTCTTAGAATAAGTATTTTTTGTATTCATATTAATAAAACTACCTAGAGTCACTCCGTTATTTTTCTTAGAATCTCCATTGATAACATAAGTAGCCCCTTTATAATATTTCACCTCATCAACATTTCCCCATAAAAGTCTATGATTAGACCAGAAATATCCTAGTAAAGTTTGAGGTAACTCTTTTGTGAAACGAGACATTATTTGATATGAATTTCCTTGATACCAGCCCAAATCAACCTTTGCTCCATTAACTGCCCCTTTCCATGTATAGGTAAAAATATCAGTAACTTTCCCCTTGCCTGAAGCAAAGCGAGCAACCCCTTTGAAAAAGCCTCCAACAGCACCAAATATCCATCCAAATAATTCACCATCTTCATCGGTATAAATAAGTGGATTATTGATACAATAAGCATATCGATTGAAATTCTGGCTAAATCCCATATTTTGTACATAGGGATCCGGGCTCAAGAATCGCCCTGCTACAGGATCATACAATCGTGCATTCATATTAATTAATCTGAACTGTGTCAAATGTTCATGTCCTGTATATCCGCGCCCCAGAAATAGTTCCTGAGTAGAGTATGTGTCCCATACCACATGACTTACAGGATTGCGTAAATTACCCCATGTATCATAACTTAACTCCTGAACCAATGTGCCATTGCTGTTGGTTACATGAGTAATACTGCCCAAATAATCCCGGATGATAAAATGAATCGCCCAAGCTCCATTATCCTGCTTCACATATACTGCCGGGGCCGTATAATAATCTCCACCAAGATACAACTTTTCTTTCTTTCCGGAAATTTTTTCATCTATCTCATAACAACCTGATAAATAATAACGTTTTGCATTGGTTGTATAACTATCCATCTTAACACGTTCACCTGCTTCATTATAACTAAATATACATTCATAATCATTGATAGTATATGGACGTTTGAGAGCATTAAATGCAACTCGTCGTGAGGCATCCTGGCCAATCGCAGATGTTTGAACAAATGCACTTGGCTGGTATGGTTTAGTCGTTTGAAAGTAATGAAAATCTCCGGCATCGCTTTTCTTTGTGATGTTACCTTGATAATTATAATCAACGGTTTGTCCTTCATATTTAGTCAAACGGTTCAGGTTATCATAGACAAAATTCTCCGATTTGTTACGAATGCTGTCCTTACGCCACATCAAATTCCCAGTTTGAGGATCAAAAGCATATGTTTGATAAGCTACATTGTTGGTAGAAGAAAGTCGTGTCCTCCTATAAGTAGGATAACCATATACATCATATCCATAAGTTCGGGTCAACTTTCCAGTCACAGCGCTGGTAGGCAAACCAAAAGCATTTTCAGCACTCAGTTTCCATATACTATTTCCATCCAGTTTGATTTCGGAACGATAATTATTCGCATATAGATATGATTCTGTTGTTATTAATCCTGAAGAAGTTTGATAGCGAAGAGAATCTAATTGTCCAACTCCATAATAATATGACTTTTGTAGCCAAACACCACCCATAACCGTCTCCTTCTCAGTTGATAATTTTCCGTAAGTATCATATGTATACACTGTTGATGTGCCATTGGTTGAACTCGCAGAAAAAAGTAAACCATCGGTATTGTACATATAAGTTGCCTTAATAGTTGAGTTTGATTTCCCGGTCAAACGGTTATATGAGTCATATGTATGTGTTGTTGCAAACCCATTGGCATCAGTTTCCTTATATAGATTACCTGCTGTATCATATTCGAAAGTTTGATTTCCTGAATGAGGATCTGAAATTGAAGTTCTGCGTCCGTATACATCATATCCAAAGGAAGTAACTACATTACCAGGTGCTGTAACTTTTCCAAGTTGTCCATCCGGACGGTAGGTATAAGTAATAGTTCCTCCGGTATCAACAACCTTCGCTGGATTTCCCAATTCATCGAATATCTGTGTAGAAGATATCCCATCCTTCGTCGTGGTCAGCATCCTTGCATTAAGTGGATCATAATCATAAGTAGTACTCCTTCCTGAAGCCTCCTGCACAAATAAAGGACGGTCAAACTCATCATAACCACATTCATTCCAAAGCAAGGCACTGGATGTTGTAAATGGAAGAGAAGTTTTTTGTAACCGTCCAAAACTGTCATATAATTTGTCTACTTTCATCTCTGTACCGTTAAAACGGGTCTGACTACTACGGGTTTCCCGGTTCAAAGCATCATAATAAATTTTCGTTGTCGGTTTGTTAGTACTTGTATTTATCACACAATAAATACCATTTGTTCCTCCTGCTATCCAGGAAAGGCTTGTTGTGTCGGCAACCCCATCCGGAAAAGTTGCAATTAGAGTCCTGCCAAAAGCATCATATGTGTAATTGGTTTGTTGGGATTTATGATTTTTGCGGGTAGACAAATTCCCATTTGCATTATAAACATAGCTGGTATTAAATCCTAAAGGATCTATTTCTTTGGTCAAACGTCCATAAGTGTCATAAGTATATTTAGTTGTCAGGGCATTGGGAGAGGCATAATTATATACCTTTTTCTGGACAATATTTCCCTTGACATCACAAGAATCCAATTCGTTTGAGGCTAAACCATTATTGATATACTTTTCTGTCCAAACAGGAACATCATTATTATATGCAAGAATATTCATCTGCTCTGAAAAAGAAGCCATATTACGATAATTTGTTCTTGTCGTGTTTTTCAAGAGGCCAAGCATTTGTGTTGTATCGGTCCTATTGTTATAGTATTCATTAGATAGGGATGTCCTGATTTCACCATCCCAACAATCAATAATCTGTGATGTCATATTTCCATATGAATCATGCTCGTAAGAACTTGTAGATCCAACATCTTTCAAAAAGTCATACGAATAACTCTCAAAGATATTAATTTTTGCAATTCTATTGGGAGAAATATCTATAGAATAATTATACCCATTTTCACGAAAAGGTGATATTTCTTTTATTAACACACCAAATTCATAAGGGTTGTATAGCCTATAATTATACCTATTTCGCATCTTGTCTTGAGTTATAACTTTCTCAAAGCCTCTGAAACCGAGGCCTTGTTTATGAATAATTGCATTTTCATAGTTGTAATGAACAGTCTCCTTTTTTTGTCCCTTAAAGTATTGTTCAGTACAGACCGGAATATATATAGGCCCTCTGAGTTTGTCATATGGAAATATTGTATTATAAGCCGTTTCATTGTTAATCGTATAGAAAGTGTTATTTTCGTCCAACCGATGATAATAATTCTTATCTACCACTCCTAAACTATTCACAACTCCTGTCAATAACATTTCTTTTGTGTCATTCCTGGAAAAAGAAAGTTTTCTTACTGTATCATTCATCAATGTGAGTAATTGATATGAGTAATTAGAAGTATTAATATCTGTTGGTATTATAATCGTATTTGGATTGGAAGGGGTAGATATTGGAGTAGTCGATAAGATACCATTGGCAGCCAGGTATGTATATGTACTTGTATTTGTGTATTTAATTAAATCAGTCAATCCATCTCCGTTCACATCCTGCAAAAAGATCTCATGATTTGCATTATTTGACACTGTTATTCCAATAAAAGTTTTCTTTTCATACTGGCCATTACCTTTCGCATAAAAGACACTCCATGTCTTATCTGTGGAGAGTCCCATTTGTGGAGACAATAATAGATCTGCTTTTCCATCACCATTAAACTCTCCTATAAGTAATTTTCTATTTTTCAATCCATCTTTTTTTAAGGAAGTATAGGTTGCTATTTTTTCCATATTGTATACCCCATTATTAACGACAAAACTATAGATATGAGTACCTTCATCATTAATCAGGCAGATATCACTCTTTCCGTCGCCATCGTAATCTATCACAAATAAACGATCGGTATTGTAAAAGGCAGCTTGGGGATCTGTTTGATTTACTCCCAGGAATTCAACACTGTAAGGAAATACATGGGCTGAATATAACATTTTGTTTTCTTCCAGATCAAACAGATAACACATGGATGTATACTCTGTCATTCCCAATGGGTGTTGACAAGATATTGTAAATATCTCGGCTTTTCCATCTCCATTAAAATCTCCTGAAAAATGATATCTGGGGTGGTCAACTCTTGACCTTAGATTAGGTATTTTAAGAGCCTGAGTGCCGAAATATCTTGTATACTTTTTATTGACACCTCCATTTTCTTTTACCTCATAGACATCAAAAACGGCAAGAGAAACTTGCGGAGTTATACCAGTAACAATGCTATCATTTATTTTTATTACTTCATCTTTTCCTTTACCATCAATATTTGCACAAATAATATCAACGAAACAATGCTCTGTTTTTAGTTCTACAGGACGCATTCTTATTCCTCCTTCTAATTGTGTATAGATAAATATGGTATCCTCTACTTCATATTCATTATAAAATGCATTACAATCAGCACGGTCATTATATATAATAACATATGGAAACTTGTTCCTTACAAATATCAAGCCATCATTTTCTGTTTTATAATCAAATTTACCCTTATATGTTCTTAAAGAGGAAGTAAAAGTTGAGAAATCAGGAACTCCTAAATAACGGGATAAAGTTGTTGTAGTTGTAGTAAAACTACTTGCAGTCCTATTCTCCCCATAATAAAACCGCAACGGATTTATAGAATCTCCATGTGCCATACAATCAACTCTGGACAATTGCGAAACATTTTTCTTATACTGATAGGTAAATCCATAAGTTCTAAGCGTATCTTTAAGATATTTACAATGAATTTTTTCCAGCAATCTGGTTTCAGACACTTTCAACCCCGCATTATATGAGAAAGTTGTATCCGGACGACCAAGCTGGTATTGAAATTCAATAGTTGCATTTGAAGAGCCTCCATATGTAATTTTAGTCACCAGATAATGATAATTAACATAAGTATATGCAAATGTTATCTTATTTCCGAAAGGATCTAAAAGAGTAGTAAGCGGATAATCCAAGAGATTTGCGGCATTAGTTGTATAACCAAAAGTGCCTGAATAACCATTAGGATACCAAACTTTAAAATATTTTGTTATGCCATCCAGATGAGCTGTAACCCTGATATTACCTTGTTCTGTTTCATAATTAGGGTCTGCTGAATAAATCTATCCCTTTGATATATAGTAAAATAAATCTGATTATTCATGGTTTTTTAATATAAAATTCGTATCTTTGAGTGTTAAA
>JAVBMQ010000168.1:0-4303 GCA_031552335.1 Bacteroidales bacterium
CATGATAGGTGCAGGGAGTGTAGTGACCAAAGATATTGCACCTTATACCCTCTGGTATGGTAATCCCGCACAACATAAAGGATTTGTGACTATGGATGGGATAATTGTAAATATAAATATGACCGACAGAATGGGGAATAGGTATAAACTATCATCAGAAGGAGAGCCGGTAAAAAATCAATAAATATAATGAGTAAAGCATTAGTATCCGTAATTATCCCCGTATATAATGGAGAATTATACCTCCGGGAATGTCTGGAAAGTGTGAAAAAACAAACATTCCAAAACTGGGACTGTATCATTGTAAACGATGGTTCCACCGATAATTCCATACAGATAATAAAAGAATTTGCAGCAAAAGACCCAAGATTTTTATACACCAGTATTGCTAACAGCGGTTCAGCCAAAGTACCTATAGATACGGGCATTATGATGACCGAATCCATATGGGTATGTGTCGTGGGGCAAGATGATTTTCTGGAACCCGACAGCATAGAACTAATGCTGAACCGGGCAGAAGAAACCTCTGCTGATATTATCTATCTGAGATTGTTATTTTTCAATGAAGAAAATCCCCTGGGATTCAAATCCCTTCCGGAAGATAGTCTCGATACAAGCCTGGTTGTTAGTGGAGAAGAAGTTCTTATGATGACTGTTCCGGAATGGAAAATCGGGGCAAACGGCGCTCTTGTAAAACGCTCATTATGGGATAAGAGTACAACACTAAATAAAGGGCTAAACCTGATGAATACTGATGAGTATGATACACGTGAACTATTGTCAAACGCCCAGATTGTAGCATTTGCAAACTCTATTTATCATTACCGGAAACATTCGGAATCAATAACTGCAAAATTCAGTATTAAGTATTTCGACTCTCTGATAATAGACAAAATGCTTGATAATCTATTCAGCAATCAATTCGGAGCAGATAGCCCGCAAACAAGATTAGTAAGACAGTACAGACTCGGTGAAATCATTAATCACCAGACAACTTTATTCAAAACAAAAAAATGCTTATCAGGCATTGAAAAGAAAAAAGCGCAGAAATTAATTCGGGAAAATTACAGCGATATCGACAAAAGCAAAATATTCAACGAAAGTAAAATAAGACGGATACTTTACACAAAAAGTTACCACTTATTTATTACGCATACCTATATCAATCATTTAAGAAAAAGGATCTTCTGTAAAGAATGAAAATAAAAGAAAATATTATCCGGACAGGAAAGATACTCAGATTACATGTCTTTTTATACAGAAGTTTTTATGCCGTATATGCCATATTAGACTTCATAAAATACAGAGGATTTTCTTCCACGACTTTGGTTTCTTTCAAAGAGATCCAAGACACAACAGCTCCCGATGTTGAGATTTTGTATCAGGAGAATCTTCAATTATCTTATTCCCCACCCAGGTTTGCAGAAAATACAGACGAAAAGTCTGTTTTATTCGAAGGCTTGGATTATATCCAATATGCAATACATCTCAAGAACGGAACTTTATCAGGAAGTTCAAACCTTATCATAACCTCTCAGGGAAAAGCGCTTTATGATCTTCCCTCTTATGATACATCTGAAAAATACCAATCTCTGGATACAAAAATAATATCAGTCAAAAATAATCAGGTCAATTATTGGAGAGGTCGTAAAAAATATTTGGATAAAGCCATCTGGATGGGAGGGAATTTTTCCGGAAATTACTATCATTTACTTATGGAATTCATCACAAAGTTCCGCAAGCTGGAAAAATTGAATATTCCTGCAGATGTGCCTGTACTGGTCGATGAAGTTTGTTTAAGGGTACCCCAATTCAAAGAATTACTTGAGATTGTCAATCAAAAAGGACATCCGTTGATAGGGGTCGAAAAAACACACAGCTGCAAGGTTGAAGATTTATACTACATCAATTGTCCGCACTTTCTCCCGGCAGGCGTTATAAGTGCAGAGCTGGTTTGTGCCAGGGATATGCAGTTTGATATACCGGCGCTGAATGATCTAAGGATTTTTTATCTTCCTTATTTCTCATCCCGGAATTTTCCCAAAAAAATTTTCATATCCAGGAAAAATGCAACTAAAAGAAGGCCTTTCAATGAACAACAGGTAAACGATTTATTCCGGGAATTCGGATTTGAAACGGTTTATCCGGAAACACTTTCGTTCAGAGAGCAAATTGCCCTTTTCAGCCAGGCAGAATACATTGCCGGAGGATCCGGCGCAGCATTTACAAACTTACTGTTTTGTAAAAAAGACTGCATGGCTATCATTTTTGTAAAAGCAGAAGTACCTTTCTCCATTTTTTCGTCTATTGCCTGTGTTTCCGGTGTTGATTTAAGGTATATCACTGCCGGGAAAACAAAAAAAAATTCCGGGAAAAATATACGAGAGGCTTTTTTTGAGATAGATATCCCTTATTTAAGGGGGAAAATGATGGAGTGGATTATTAATAAATACTAAAAATGGATCACAATAGTCGCACATCATACCGCACAATCATGAAAGGCACCGCCATTTTCGGAGGAGTCCAGATTTTCAATATACTGATCAATATCATCAGGGGAAAGATTGTTGCCTTGTTCCTGGGGCCTGCCGGTTTGGGTATAAGCGCCCTGTATACTTCCACAACCAGTGTTATCAATCAATTTACCGGTTTCGGATTAAGTACCGGGGCCGTAAAAGAAGTATCAGAAGCCTGTGAAACAGGAGAAAAAGAAAAAGTAGAGCGAATAGCAGGAGTATTACGCACACTGATCTCATTATCTGCTTTATTGGCATTTATTGTGTGCTTAGCCGGCTCTCCCTGGCTAAGTATCAGTACATTCGGAAACTACAATCACACCTATGAGTTTATTGCCCTTTCCATGGCCTTGTTTTTTATGACAAAAAGCACTGCAGAAGCGGTGTTGTTGCAAGGTACACGAAGATTGGGTTATCTGGCGAAATCATCTGTTACTGGGGCGCTTGCAGGACTGGTTGCAGGAACTCCCCTATACTACTTTTACGGGGAAAAAGGGATTGTACCGGCCATGATCATCATGGCATTAACGACTTTTTTTATCAATAAGTATTTTACCCGGAAACTGAAATTATCTTCTGTCAGAATTCCACTCAGAGAAGTATTCAAAGAAGGACGCCAGATGATTCTATTCGGTGTTACTTTAATGATTACTACCCTATTCAGTACTATCGTAATATATGCTATCAATATTTATATCAGGAAATATGGGAATATTGATGATGTAGGACTATATCAGGCGGCGACATCAATAAGCAATCAATATGTCGGGCTGGTATTCAGTGCGATGGCAGTAGATTACTTTCCCAGACTATCCGGTATATCCAATAATCGCGAAAAAACCAGCGAAATTATAAACCTCCAAACCGATGTGGTTTTACTGGTCATTACCCCACTGTTGATTGCTTTGATCCTTACAGCTCCCCTGTTAATCAATATACTGCTGACAAAAGACTTTTTTCCGGTTATCCCGCTTATCCGTTGGATCGGTCTGGGAATATTTTTCAAGGCTCTGGCATTTCCCATTGGATATTTGTCTTTTGCCAAAGGAGACAAAAAAGTCTTCTTTTGGATGGAGGGAGTATGCAATAATATCTCTACCCTCATTTTAAGTATTGCTGGTTACCGGTTATGGGGACTTACAGGATTAGGGATTGCCTTTACGGCTTCTTATTGCCTGTACCTGCTTGTACTGATGATTGTTGTGAAGTTACGGTATGGATTTACGGCAAACGCCAGACTATTGCAAATTATTATTCCTCTATTTCTTGCCCTGATAACCTCATTTCTGGTATTTCAACAAAACCAACATGCATTATGGTCATACCTGACAACAACTGTCATCCTGATTGCAACAAGTGTTTATGTCTATCGGATGCTCGACAAGCGTATAGGGATTAAGGAGATGGTAAGGAGAAAATTGGAGAATTGAGAATGGAGAATGGAGAATACAACAAATGCAGATAATAAATTCAAAGATATAAAGATGATAAAATTTCTTGATTTACAAAAAATAAATGCTCAATATGCCACTGAGTTGAAACAAGCAGCGGCTGAAGTAATTGATTCCGGTTGGTTCCTGCAGGGCGAACGGGTTTCCCGTTTTGAATCGGATTATAGCCTGTTTACCGGTGCTAAACACACTATCAGTTGCGCCAACGGTTTGGATGCCCTGCGCCTGATACTGAAAGCTTATATGGAAATGGGTTTCATGCAGGAAGGAGACGAAGTAATTGTTCCTGCTAATACATATATAGCCTCCCTGCTGGCCATAACAGACAACCGCCTG
>JAVBMQ010000101.1:0-13478 GCA_031552335.1 Bacteroidales bacterium
ATCGTCCGGAATTGTATTTGGATTTCATCTCCGGCTATAAAATAAGTTTCAAAGGATGTCTCAGGATACAATACAGGTCCTTTATTCAATTGTAAAGAAACATCCGTTTTACCTTCAAATTGCCGGTTATCCATATTGCCAAAAAGACAAGGCATAAAAACTTTTTCCTTTCCGCTTACCATAGTAGCCACTTGATAATATGTTTGCTTTTCCGGTTGATCTGTAAAACGGATATGAACATAGCCTGTAGTATCTTCCGGAACTTCCTTTTCAAACCAGAAAGCATCCAGGGAGACTGGTTCGGGGATAGTGGTTACCGCTGATATAATGCGTTTCTGATATTCTATCTTCAAAGTGTATTTTTCTCCGGGAATTCCTTTGATCTGACTTCCGTAATAAGCATAAGGAGGAATAAAACCTGGTCTCCGGCCTAAAGTCAGGACTTCTGTCTGTTGCCCATCGCTGACAGAAACTTTAGCTGATTTAATCACATGTTCCAAAAGATAAAGAGTATCCAACTCATGGTTAAAAGAAGATGTCCATGTCAATAGAACAAAAGCATAGCCTCCGGATTCAATTTTTCCGTCTACACTGACAAGAGGCTCATAATCCACATAACCCAGATCATTGTCCTGCTGACAGGAGAAAAAACAATTGATAATTAATAATTGACAATTGATAATGAGGAATTTAATGTATTTCTTGTTTTTACAGCACATGGGATTTCATTTTTAAAATTTAAAACGCCAGCTGATTGAAGGAACAAGCGTTGCCAACTTTTTCTGTTTCACATCTACTACAATCTTTCCATTATCTGTATCCTGTTTGACATTCATAAAAATATATACAGGATTAGTTATCATAAACATATTGTAAATGGAAAAATTAAGTCCATTGTCTTTTTTGAACCAATAATTAACAGATAGATCTGTTCTGTTGTAGTCCGGCATTCTCGCTCCATTGTAACTACCATATTGCTTAACAGGATTGTTATTGATAAAATACCAGGAAGAAGGCAGAGTGTAGGCATTTCCCGATGCATAGACAAATACCAAGGAAGCATCCCAATGGCGATGAAATGTATAGGATGTAACAACCGACAAATCATGCCGCCTGTCATATTCTGCCGGAAATGTTTTTCCCCGGTTAATCTGATCAAAAGTCCGGTCTGACCGACCCAATGTATAACTGATCCATCCTGTAAATTTACCGGTGTTCTTTTTCAACATCAATTCCAATCCGTAGGCTTTTCCATTCCCATAAAATATTCCATCAGTATATGGAAGATCGTATGCCCCGGTTAAATTCTGATTGAACTCATTCACTCCCGACAAAGTACGGTAAAAAACATCCGCAGAAATTTCATAGCTATCTCCGGAAAAAGTCTTATAAGCGCCGGTTGATATCTGATTTCCGGATTGCGGACGAATTTCTTTATTGGCCGACACCCAAAAATCAGTTGGAATTCCTACACTTGAAGGACTCAATAAATTGAGATATTGATGCTGGCATTGATATGCCGCACGTACAAACAAATCATCCCTGATCCGGTATCTTAAAGAAAGTCTTGGGTCTACACTATTGAATGTCTTACCGGAAGTGGCAAACAAATTATAACGCAAACCGGCATCAACCGTTAAACGGGAGAAAAACAAGTATTGAGCTGATAAGAAACCTCCCAATTCATGAGCATATGAAGCTTCAGTTTCTCTTCCCCGGAAGTTCATATACATGTTCTGCATTTCTGACGACTGAGGTTGTATGTGATAGTAGGTATATTGGATACCTGTTTGTAAAGGCACTTCCTGTATTTGAAACCAGTAATAATTTTTATATCCCAGACTATTGATCTCAGAAAGAAGTTTGATTAACATTTGTGCCTGGGAAGAGGAAAGCTGATTATGATATTGGCTGTAAAAAAATGTCTGTGCCAGTTGCTTGTTTTCATTAAATAAAGTGTTCCATTGTGCAGAAAGCGAATGGTTATTCCATTCCAAAGCGCCATTCAATAATATATCATCTTCTACAATATCCAAGTGGTCTTTTCCCATAAAAGCATCTATTTGAATCTGATTCCGGGACGAAAGTTGTCCGGCAACAGTGAGATTCATATCGTAAAACTCATAGGATGTATCATCCACCCTGTTTTCTGCATTATTATTGATCGTTGCATTCAACAAAGGATTCATCAGCAAAGAAATATAAGTCTTCCGACCGGAAAGATATACTGCCCATCGATCAGTAACAGGAAGTTCGATGGTCGCTTGCGAAGAAAGCAAACCGACAGATCCCCGGATTCCCGCTTTCTCCGGCATACTTTTTTTACTTTTAACCGATATCACAGAACTGAGCCGTCCTCCATAACAAGCATCTATAGCTGAACGTTGCAATTCCAAAGAAGACAAGTGATCGGCATTGAAAAGAGAAAAGAAACTCAACAAATGTCCCTGAGTAAAAACAGGAACATCATTATAAAGAAGCAAATTTTGTCCGGGATCTCCTCCCCTGACATACATATTGGTATTGGCATCTCCGGCATTCTGCACACCGGGAGTTAATTCCAATAATTTCAAAACATTTGTATTTCCGAGAATAGAAGGAAGTTGGGAAATTGATTCCGGATCCATCAGCGTTTTTCCGGTCAACAGCCCCGCCACTTTTTTCCCGGTTCTTCCGGAAATAGTTACCTCCTCAATTTGTATCGTATCTTTACCCTCCTGAGAAACTGCATATTGCGCAAGAACAAACTCCGGAAAAAGAACAGTGAAAAATACAAAACACACACAGGTAATATTTCGAAAATCCATCAGGAACAATCCTTATCAAATCAGCATTTGATATTCAAATCCCGCAAGATTTCACGAATCTTTTCGTATGTAGTAATACGGGTAGGAATCAGTGGTAAACGAAGTACATTTTCTATATATCCCATCATATTTAACATGCTTTTTACACCGGCAGGATTTCCATCCACAAAAAGTAATTCAAAGAGTTCCGTAAAACTGTGGTGAATGGTAAGGGCATTGGCAAAATCGCCATTCAATGCCAAACGAACCATCCGACTGAATTCTTTAGGGAATGCATTACCTATCACAGAAATAACACCCACTGCACCTAAAGTAATCAAAGGAAAAGTGATTCCATCATCTCCCGAAATAACATCAAAATTTTTAGGTTTATTTTTGATGATATCATCCATTTGGGTGATATTCCCTGAAGCTTCCTTAATAGCTACAATATTGGAAAAATCACGTGCCAGGCGCAAAGTAGTATCAGCAGTCATATTGACACCGGTTCTTCCGGGAACATTATACAGGATAACCGGCAAAGATGTAGCCGCTGCAATGGCTTTATAATGTTGATATATACCTTCCTGAGAGGGTTTATTATAATATGGCACAACAGAAAGAATGGCATCAATACCTTCAAATTGATCTTTTTTGAGGCTCTCCACAATGGCCCGGGTATTATTTCCTCCGACTCCTAATACCAAAGGTATTTTACCATTCACTTTATCAACAACGAAGCTAACGATCTTTTTCTTCTCTTCTTCCGTAAGCGTCGGCGTTTCGGCGGTTGTTCCCAACACAACCAAATAATCAGTCCCGTTCTGCAACTGGTAATCCACCAGACGCGACAAGGCTGTAAAGTCTACACTCTCATCTTCATTGAAGGGAGTTATCAGCGCAACCCCCATCCCTTTCAAATTAATTTGTGCCATTCAATTATAAAGAAATATGAGGCAAAAGTAGGAAAAAAAATTGAATATTATGTTATTCCGTACGGATGGTCCTGAGATAATACAGAATTTGTTTACCCAAATAGCCTACAGAAAGGGATTTTCCCTTTTCTAAAGTATCTTCCGTGACAGAAATAGAGAAATCATACATCGGTATATCATCCTTATTCAATCCTATTTTGAAGGGAGAGACGATGGACAACAATATATATTCCATCGTATGATTTTTTTTCAGGGTCAAGTCAATGATCGCATCATATGTAACAGTACTCAGAGACGCGATAACCTCATCCGAAGGAAATCCGGCACTATCATAATCTATTTTAGGGGACAACATCCGGTAGGGAGTCTCTGAATAATCATAATTATCTCCCTTGGCAATATATCCGCAAGCAGATACTTGTTTGCCGCTTTTTTTCAGATATTCAATAAACATATCGGACTCATCATATTCCGACGTATCAAAAAGCACCAAAACAGCATGCAGAGAATCCCAATTCTGAAAGACAGGATTTCGTTTGTTTTGTCTGGCCAACTTATTGATTCTCCTGCGCAAAATAAATTTAAACATAAAGATAATGTAAGTATGTTATGTGTTCATTCTATCATTTTTAAGAATTCTTCTTCCGAAAGAATTTTCACGCCAAGTTTTTGCGCCTTTTCCAACTTGGCAGGTCCCATATTTTCCCCGGCTAAAATATAATCTGTTTTAGCAGATACAGAACCTGAATTTTTACCTCCGTGTTTCTCTATCAAAGCCTTATATTCATCACGTGAATATTGGGTAAATGTACCACTGATAACGATAGAAAGATTTTCCAACTTATTGGTTTTCTCTGCAAGAATACTCTCATCAATGGCAAATTGTAAACCGGCTTCTTTCAGACGAGCAATGAGTTTTTGATTTTTTTCATCTGCAAAATACCGGACCACACTTTGGGCAATTCGTTCACCGATCTCATCTACTCCTGTCAAAATAACAAGATATGCGGCAGAAAGTTTATCGATATCATGAAATGCATAGGCTAACTTTTTAGCAATGGTCTCGCCTACGAAACGGATTCCCAAAGCAAAAAGCACCCGTTCGAAAGGAACTTTCCTGGATTCTCTGAGACTCTCCAGAAAATTCCGGGCACTTTTCTCTCCCCAACGTTCCAGACGAAGGATATCAGTAATTTTAACATCGTACAAATCAGCGGCATTATGGATTAATCCGGCTTTATAAAAGGCCTCTACTGTACCAGAACCGGCATTGATATCCATGGCCCGGCGACTGATAAAATGCTCTATCTTCCCTTTGATCTGCGGTTCACATCCATTTTCATTCGGACAATAAAAAGCAGCTTCACCTTCATCTCTAATTAAAGGAGAGCCACATTCCGGACACTTTTTAATGAAAGACACCTTATCTCCCATCATAAAGCCGCGGGCATCCTTATCCACACCAACTATTTTAGGTATAATTTCGCCTCCTTTTTCAACAAAAACCATGTCACCCACATGCAAATCCAACTCTGCCATAATATCCGCATTATGCAAAGACGCACGTTTCACAACAGTTCCGGATAACAATACCGGATTCAGGTTCGCCACAGGAGTCACGGCACCCGTACGTCCTACCTGGAAAGAAACCGAATCCAAACGGGTAACCGCTCTTTCCGCCTGAAACTTATAAGCAATGGCCCAACGAGGAGATTTAGCCGTAAATCCCAAATTCTTTTGTTGCAATAAAGAATTCACTTTCAATACGATACCATCTGTAGCTACAGGTAAATTCTTCCGTTCGGTATCCCATTTACGGATAAAGTCAAAAACCTGTTCGATGGTTTGGCATTTGGTAGTTGCATCCGACACTTTAAATCCCCAGGACTTTACTTTCCGGAGGTTTTCATAATGACCATCAGCAGGTAAATTTTCTCCCAGTAAATAATAAAAATAAGAATCTAATTTCCGGGATGCGACAATGGCCGGATTTTGAAGTTTTAAAGTACCGGAAGCTGCATTACGCGGATTGGCAAAAAGAGGCTCTTCCTGTTCCTCCCGTTCTTTGTTGATTGCATCAAATACAGTCCAGGGCATCAGTATTTCACCTCTGAGCTCAAAAACTTCAGGATAACCGTCTCCATACAATTTCAGAGGAATACTCCGGATCGTTTTCGCATTGGCAGTTACATCGTCCCCTTTGGTTCCATCTCCACGGGTAATCGCCTGTTTAAAAATTCCTTTTTCATATATCAATGAAATAGAAGTTCCGTCATACTTTAATTCACAAACAAGTTCAAACGGTTCATTCAAGGCTTTCTCCACCCGGTTATAAAAATCCCGGACTTCCTCTTCCGAATAAGTATTGGACAAAGAAAGCATCGGATATTTATGTTCTACTTGTACAAAATTTTTATTGATATCACTTCCCACACGCTGAGTCGGAGAATTCGGATCAAAAAACTCAGGATGTTGTTCTTCTAAAGACTGTAGTTCTTTTAACTTTGTATCAAATTCAAAATCAGAAATTTCCGAAGAAGACAGTACATAGTAATTATAATTATGCTGATCGAGTTCTTTTCTTAAAAGCTCTATTTGTTGTTTAATATCCATATGTAGGTTGTTCTGATCTATAAATTAATTAGTCGGTTGATTAAAATAATACGAACATTATGCAAAAGTAATGAAAGATGATAAAATCTCCAAATATCAAACAATTATCAACAAAGACAAAAACAGAAACAATTATTTAAAAATCAACAAGTTATAAAATACGAACAAATCATAAGAGTGAGATTCTAAAACTTCTTCGTTTTTTTTATATAATTTTGATTATCTGTTAATTATACATTCAAATAATATCATTAACTTTGCAGCCGTTTTTACTAAAGGCATGCGAATAGATATAATTACGGTTTTACCGGAAATTCTTGAAAGTCCCTTGAATCATTCTATATTAAAAAGGGCACAAGACAAAGGTCTGGTAGAGATTCACATACATAATTTGCGGTTTTTTTCTACTGATAAACATAAACGTGTAGATGATTATGCCTTTGGAGGCTGCGCCGGGATGGTTATGCAATGTGAGCCTATCGACAATGCTATTTCTATGTTAAAGAGTCAACGCACATATGATGAAGTAATATACACCTCTCCGGATGGAGAACGATTCTGTCAGCCGCTTGCCAATAAACTTTCTATGTCTGAAAATCTAATCATTCTTTGTGGTCACTACAAAGGCATTGATTATCGTATCCGGGAACATTTGATTACTAAAGAAATTTCCATAGGTGATTACGTCCTGACCGGAGGAGAATTAGCCGCTGCAGTAATGACAGATACAATTGTCCGCCTTATTCCCGGAGCTATCGGTGACGAACAATCAGCACTATCCGACTCCTTTCAGGATAATCTGCTTGCACCTCCCGTTTATACCCGTCCGGCAGATTACAAAGGATGGAAAGTCCCGGAAATTTTACTGTCCGGACATCAACGGAATATTCAGGAATGGGAATTACAACAAGCGATAGACAGAACTAAAAAATTGAGACCGGATTTATTGGGTTAATGCCATTTTTCATATTCTTTAATCTCATCAAGAAAGAATGGCATGATTATTGATTGTGATTTTAGTTATATTATCTTATTATATTTAAGTGTTATAATACATATTAGGGATGGAAGTCAAAAAAAATTATTATTCTGGTGATGTTTTTCACGAAACTAAACGCCCAGGACACTGATTCGATATGAATAAATTACAGCTATATTTTTTCCATCTGTTGTGAAAGGCAACTATATTGTCAGGATTGTAAAAGATTATCATGTTTATGCCCAAAAAATTATCAACTAAAGAGAGTAAAAATTATGAGTGAAGATTTGATTTCAACATATCCGGAAATCGTTTACGAATTTAATACACCCAGAGATTTTTTAGGAACAGACACATCTTTGGGAGAAATTAGGGATAATGAGGAGCCAATGTTACATGCATCCGGTTATACTCCGGTATCTGATGCAATTCTGTTCCTTCTTCTTCTGGTTTTTGTTTATACCCTGTTTCTAAATAAAAAAAGGATATACAAAAAGTTTACCTTCTCAAAGAAAGTATAAACTGTGATTTTTTATATAATATAAAAGGGGCTGTCCAAATGGGCAGCCCCTTTTTATTATCATCGAAATAACTAAAAAACCAACTTATTTTTTGATGAATTTAGCTTTTTCGCCATTTTCAGTACCGATCAGATAAATACCTGATTCTAAGAATCCAACATTCAACGGATTGGATAAAGTTGTTTCCATTACTTTATTTCCGGAAATGCTATAGATAGTTATTTTTGTACCTTCTTCTTTGTTAACTGTTAACAAGTTAGAAGTAACAGTCGGATATACTGATAATTTACCAGATGCTACAGAAGTTGATTCGATTGCAACCTTAGTATATTTCACAAGTGAAAGATTTGCAATACCTATCCATGGACGATAGCTTGTAGTATAATCATTTCCTTTGATAGTTATATAATACAATCCTGCACCTTCAGATTTAAACTCATAAGTAGGGGCTATATTCACCTTACTACCTGTTGTGTATGAAGCAATTTCGCTACTTAAACGACCTGTTTCATCAGGAGTAGTACTGATACCAACATTGACAGCACCTTCGCCAGTTGCACTTCCTCCAAGGAATACATCAAAATTAAATTTATAATCTTTTGCTGCTTCCAATACAACAGGATAAGCATATACAGAAGAATAATAATTATCATTATCCCAACGCAACATCAAATGTCTGCCAGTAAAGGCTTCTCCATTAGATTCAAAAGTAATGTCTGCAGTATTATCTCTGAATCGGCAACCACCAGAGCTGTTAGCATCTGCCCAAGGTATAGTATTACCAGTAGTGTTAGACCAACCTACATTGTTCGGTTTAGTTCCTACAGCTTCTGCGCCTAAACCGTTCCAGTATTGGATAAGATTATCACCGATTTGCGGGAATCCATTTACAGCAATTGATTTATCAAGAGATTCAAATCCGGTAGCAATAGCAATCGTCTTTCCGGTAATAATTTCTGTTCCTGTCAACGTTGCAGTTACAGTAGCACCACCTTCTGCTGCTGCCTCAGCCGGAGTAACAGAAGTTTTGCTCAATGTAATACCTGCTGGAGGAGTCAATGTAACATTAGAAGTCAGATTAGTGCCGCTTACTACAAATGATTGTTCTTTGCTGAACGGGAAGAAATCAAATTTAGCTTTGTCTACTTGCAGGGTAGGTACTGGAACGTCACCTGCATAATACAAACGGAAATTATCTACTTTGTACCAGTTGTCTCCATTTTTAGTTCCTAAGCTTAAGTAACCATCTATAACATTAACACTGATAGTTGCATCTACACCTGTAGCTTTGTCTGCTGAATGAGTAATAGTTTTTGTAGCTCCGTTAGCGAAAATAGTTAGTGAACCACTAGCATCTTGAGCGATAAGAACTTTAAGTTCATATGCTCCATTAGGAACTGCTAAAGTTTGAGAAATTCCGTAACCATAAGACCAAGTATTAAATACATAGTTTCCATCTGCGTTGTTAATCTTGTAGGTTTCGTTACTATTTTCTTTTACTCCGGTATCATTACTTGTTCCTGCCAATGTCCAGCCGTTTGTGTTACCTGTTTCAAAGCTCGGATTAGCCAGGAACTGAGTCAGGTCAGCTGGTGTTGTTTTTGACGGAGGTGTTGCTAGTCCTGCGATGTAGTATCCTATACCAGCTGCTGTTAAAGCATCAATAGCAGCTTGAAGATTTTCTGCTGTTTGTTCTGCAACATTACCATATACACCTTTTGCAGCAGTGATAGCAGCTTGGTATTCAGTAGCACCCGGAGCTTCTGTATCGATAGCGCCTTCAGCTTCAGCTATTTTGTTCTTCAACGGAGTGTATCTGGTTTCAATAGCCTTGTAATTAACTACAGATGTTTCCAAAGCAGCAATAGCAGCATTCATTGCATTGAATGATTGTTCTACTGAAGTTCCTGCGGCGATAGTAGTTTCAAGTTCGGTTTTATTAAACCAGCCCATATCTGCATTGTCAAGACATTCCTGAGCTGCGGCTATTTTTTCAGCCAACATAGTTTCAAGAGCAGTCAGATCAACACCTTCATAAATAAGTCTGAAATTATCAAACATTACCCAAGTGTTGGAAGGAGTATTATCAGACTTCTTAATTCCGATAGTCAACTTTCCATCTTCTCCAACCATAATGTCATTCAGTTCAACTTCGTAATAACCTGCCAGGAAAGCGTTTTGAAGAGCTGGCATATTATTAGCATAAATTTTGGTATACTTAGCATCTGTTTTAGTACCTCCCCAAGTGTTTTCATATTCATGTGCATACAATGACTGTGGCGACTGTGAAAATTCGGCAACACTACTTGCAGCATACAATTTTGATTTGAGCACTTCTGTACCGGCAGCATGAGCATCAATAGCAGTTTGACTAACATCACCCGGACGTTCTGAGATCTGAGCTTTCAATGTGTATTTTCCTTTAGGAAGTCCGGTTAAAACCTGATTGAAATCAAAAGGTACACTGAAAGCTTCATATGATCCTATAGCATTTCCATTAACTACAGTTCTGTAAACACCTGTTTCTATAAAGTTAGTTGCAGATTTAAAAGGTTTCCAGTAACCTGCAGTGGCAGACATAGAAGCCCAATCACCATCATTCAGTCCTGCATCATCAACATATGATGTAAAATCAAGAGAACTGGCAGTTTCAGAAATTTCATCTCCTAATGCTACAATAGCAGTATTAACAGCTTCTACAGTCACAGCGTCGTTATATGTATCAATATAGTCAGATACAGAGAGGCCTAAATTGCTTGCTATTTTCAATAATTTCGACAAATTGTAACGAGCATCGAACAGTGCAGCATCATATAAATACCATTGTGTATAGTCACTTTTGTCAGCTGACATATTTAATCCGTAAGTAGGACTTCCGGTTGCAACACCCCATCTTCCATTAGTGCTATTATGAGTTGTTGTATTAACAGCCAAATGTTTGCCTGTTGCATTTGCATTTAAATCTGTACTTGTTAATGTAAAGAATGGTTCATTTTCATCTTTGTTAAAAGAGAAAATACCTACAGTTGTTGCAGCACCATCCATCTGATCTGCATAAAGATCCGATGTCCTTAAATAACTTACTTTACCTACAACTTGATTTTTGGGGTCTGTATTTACATACTGTATTTTGTAAGTTTTGGAACCTTCTGTAGCTTCTGCTAAAGTAATAGGTGTTCCCGGTTTCGGACTTGCAATAGCCTGAGTAGCCCAGTTTCCACCAAATGATAAGAATTTACCAGAACCTGCATTATACAAATAATAAGCTTTATTCGGTTCAAATGAAGTCAATGCAACTCCAGTAGTAGCAACTGGTTTGTGATAATACAAACGGAAATTATCAGCATATGCCCAGTTTGAAGTGCGACTTACAGATTTGTAACCAATTGTTAATGTATTGTTTGTTACTTCAACATCTACAGAATATTCTTTTACTACTCCATTAGCATCCCATGCATCTCCCGTTACTGCTGTTTGCACATCATTTGCATAAATGAAAGTACCGGTAGCTCCTGCAGAAGCTTTAAGGGTATATTTTCCATTAGGCAAAGACGTCAACTCCTGAGAAATGGAGAAGTCGACATTGGAACCACTCCAATACTGGAAATAAACATTACCTGTTTTCCATTTTCCACTGTTTGGACCACCATCATTTCTTGTACAATATTCACTATTAGTAGCACCTGTTTTTGTCCATCCCGGTATCGTTTGTGATTTGTCTGTCTGAACCTCTTCAAAACTCGGATTACTAATGAGACTTGTCACATCGATTATGGTATACAAAGAAGCATTTACAGTTTCAATCGCAGCTTTTAATGCAGCAATCGCAGCATTTACAGCTGAAGTATCAGAGTTTGCATCAGTATATATTTTATTAGCAGAAACAAGAGCCGCTGCAAATTTATCATAGCCAATTGCACTCTTAGCACTTGTTGGCAAAACAGCTCCTTCAATTGCAACTTTTAATGCAGCATAAGCATTAATAGAAGTTTTAGCAGCAGTAACAGCAGCAGCTAAACGTACAGCAGCAGCATTTAGCACAACTTTTTCCGGAGTAGCGATTGCCGTTTCAGCAGCAACAATAGCAGCTGCCAATTCGGTTTTCACTGCTGTTTGCATTTTTTCGACAATTAATTTAGCTTTATCTACCTCAGCTTGAAGACCTGTAGTCATTGCAGTTAAATCAATCCCCATGTATTCGAGTCTGAAATTATCTACGCCCACCCAGTTTGCCATGCCGGCTATTGTTTTGAATCCTATAGTTATAGAGCCATTAGCCACAGATATATCATTAACAAAATAATCCTGACCGGTAGAAACGATTGTTTCTTTGTCGTTGGCATAAATAGCTGCACCTTCAGCAAAAGCAGGATTTGTACCATTTTGATTTACTCTTGCATGAGCAACTGCAGTAAGTTTATATAAACCGTTTGGAACTGCTGCAGTTTGGTAAATAGTAAATTCGCCTAAAGTAGCAGGAGGAACAATATATTTTTCCATATATACGCTTCCATCTTTTGTGAATTGAGGAGCATTTGTTTGTGCTCCGAATTCACCCGGGTTTATCCAACCCTGAAATCTGTTTGTTGCTTCAAAACTTGGATTCGTCAGCAGGTTGGTTACATTCACCGGACTGCCGGATGAAGCATTTGCCAAACGATAATTGAAAATAGCAGTATCCAAAGCAGTAATAGCATTAATAGCATCTGTTTGTGTAGCTCCTTCATTGTCTTTAACTATTTTTGCTGCATCAATTGCAACAAGCAGGTTGGCAGCTTCATTTCCTGTACCTGCCCCATATAAAGTTTCTGCAGTTGTTATTTTAGCAATCAAATCTGTTTTGTCAACTCCTAAATAAATAAGTTTTATATTATCGACTGCTAATTTACCGTTATTAGCAGCTCCATCACTAACACCAATAATACCAATGCTTATTTTTCCAGGTACAGCATCTGCTGCTGTAAATGTTACAGTCTCAGTAGTCCATGTATTGGCAAAAGCAGTTTTTGTTCCATAAGTGGCTGTGCCTGTATTTGGAACAAAACCAAAACGATTTGTAGCTATCGCTTTTGTACCGTTTTGATTTAAAACATCAAATTCCAAGCGGTATTTCCCTCCTGCTAATGTAACATTTTGCGTCAAAATAACAGTTGAGCCCCAACTTCCTGACATCATAAAGACATTTCCGCTGGCATTTCCGTTTTTATCCGTACTGGGAGGGATAACGCCATTCATGGTAGTGGGGATAGTGGTAAATGTTATACCATAAGCAGCAGTAAAACATCGAGCATAGTCTGCTGCTTCCGTTAGTGTCCATCCGGTAACTGGGTAAGCTTCTTTTCTTTGAGCAACAGCATTGGGATTTACAGCCCCATTGCTTTCTGTATAAGTAATAGGAGCCGTTTCGAAATCTGTATTAGTCAGATACGTTGCTGTCACATCTGTCTCTGCCTGTAGAAACATAGGCAAAGCAAAAGCCGCGATCAACGTCACAAAAAAAGTTAGTAATTTACTTCTCATAAATAGTTTTTTTTTAATAAATAAAATAGTTTTAATTAATTTAATCAATAATGGTAGTTCTTCATTCAGTTTTTTCTCATAGGCATTATTAAAATTACGTAGTTACATTATAAATTATAAATAG
>JAVBMQ010000065.1:0-6073 GCA_031552335.1 Bacteroidales bacterium
AACTCTTAACTCTTAAATTTTTAACTCTTAACCTTTATAAAATAAATGTAGATTTTTTTGTTGACCTCTGTGGAGAATGTGGTTTCGTTTCCACGTTTTTTGTCTTGCCTGCTAACAATTTTCAGTCCTTATTTTATCTAATTTAATTTATTGTATTTCAGTGTATTGTACTTTTTTTATTAATTTTTTTACAAAGCTTTAATAGTTTGGTCTATTATTTAAATGTATATAAAGTGAGTATATAAGAATTATAGTGTAGTTTAATCAAAAACTTTACAGAAAAAATTTCTCAGGCACCCCATGGTTATACTGTTCTTTGTGAAAAGGAAGTATGTACTTTGTTTGAGAGTTTTTCTGAGGGTAAATTTTTTTACAGTTTGCTCTCTGTTGTTTTTTATAGGTTTTTAATGAAAAGCAGAGGTGTCCTTTCGGATACCTCTCTTTTTTTATATCATCTTTTTTTTTACTTTTGTGCTTTCAAAATAAATAACGATTAAATAACAATAATCAAGGTGGAAATGTTGAGAGATGATCTCCAAAATTGCCCTGACAAAAAATACTTCCGGATATGTTTGAAAATTTAAGTGATAGGTTAGAGCGCTCGTTTAAACTTCTTAAAGGAGAAGGTAAAATTACGGAAATTAATGTGGCGGAAACGTTGAAAGATGTTCGTCGGGCGTTGTTAGACGCCGATGTGAACTTTAAAGTTGCCAAACAATTTACCGATACAGTCAAAGAAAAAGCGTTAGGACAGGACGTGCTTACAGCTGTCAAACCAGGCCAATTGATGGTGAAAATCGTGCACGATGAACTTGCTCAACTGATGGGAGGGGAAACCGTAGATATAAACCTCAAAGGTTCACCGGCTATTATCCTGATGTCTGGTTTGCAAGGTTCCGGAAAAACGACATTCTCAGGGAAGCTGGCTAATATGCTGAAAAATAAAAAAGCTAAAAAGCCTATGTTGGCTGCTTGTGACGTGTATCGTCCGGCTGCTATTGAACAGTTGAAAGTCCTGGGCGCTCAGATTGATGTTCCGGTCTATACGGAAGAAGAGAATAAGAATCCGATACAGATAGCGATGAATGCTGTCAAACAAGCAAAACAACAGGGCTGTGATGTGTTGATCATAGATACTGCCGGACGATTGGCTGTGGATGAGTTGATGATGAATGAAATTGCAGCAATCAAAGCAGCTATCCATCCGGATGAAATTTTGTTTGTTGTAGACTCTATGACCGGACAAGATGCTGTGAATACGGCAAAAGAATTCAATGACCGTCTCGATTTTAATGGTGTTGTCCTTACAAAATTGGATGGTGATACTCGAGGTGGAGCGGCTTTATCTATTCGTACGGTTGTAAATAAGCCTATTAAATTTATCGGTACAGGTGAGAAGATGGATGCGATTGATGTATTTCATCCCAATCGTATGGCCGATCGTATCCTGGGAATGGGTGATATTGTTTCTTTGGTAGAACGCGCACAGGAACAGTATGATGAAGAAGAGGCCCGTCGTTTGCAGAAAAAAATTGCTAAAAATCAATTTGATTTCAACGATTTTATTTCTCAAATCCAGCAAATTAAGAAAATGGGTAACCTGAAAGAATTGGCATCCATGATTCCTGGTATCGGAAAAGCAATGAAAGACATTGATGTGGACGATAATGCATTCAAAAGCATAGAAGCAATTATTTATTCCATGACTCCGGCAGAAAGAACCCATCCGGAAATTCTGAATGGAACCCGTCGGGCAAGGATTGCAAAAGGAAGTGGTACTAGTGTACAGGAAGTAAATAAATTGCTCAAGCAATTTGAAGAGACACGTAAAATGATGAAAATGATGACATCATCCAAAATGGGGAAAATGATGCCTAAAAGAAAATAAATAATCAATTGATTTTGATAATTGACTGCATGCAATAAAAACTTTCAATTTTCAATTTTCAATTTTCAATTCAATAAATATGCAATTGATAGACGGAAAGGCTATTGCCGCACAAATGAAGTTGGAAATAGCTGAAGAGGTAAAGCAGATTGTTTCTGCAGGAGGAAAAACTCCTCATTTGGCAGCTATCCTGGTAGGTCATGATGGCGGGAGTGAAACATATGTGGCAAGTAAAGTAAAAACCTGCGAAGAAGTAGGCTTTAAATCGACTCTGATTCGTTTTGAAAATGGCGTAACGGAGCAGGAGTTGTTGCAGAAGGTTGTGGATCTGAATAATGACCCTGATATAGACGGTTTTATTGTGCAATTGCCTCTTCCTAAACATATATCGGAACAAAAAGTTATAGAAACAATTGATTACCGGAAAGATGTGGATGGATTTCATCCGATCAATGTGGGAAGAATGTCGATTGGCCTGCCTTGTTTCGTTTCTGCAACACCGGCCGGTATTGTTGAATTATTGAAGAGGTATCATATTGAAACTAAAGGTAAACATTGTGTGATATTGGGGAGGAGTAATATTGTTGGCAAACCGATGGCTTCCCTGATGATGCAAAAAAGTAATCCGGGTGATTGTACGGTAACTGTTTGTCATAGTCGTACCCGGAATATCAAAGAATATTGTTTGCAGGCTGATATTATCATAGCTGCTTTAGGTTCTCCTGAATTTCTAACAGCAGATATGGTTAAGCCAGGCGCCGTTGTAATTGATGTGGGTACTACAAGAGTACCTTCCGGTAAAACAAAGTCCGGATTCAAACTGACAGGAGATGTAAAGTTTGATGAAGTAGCTCCTTTGTGTTCTTATATCACACCGGTCCCAGGGGGCGTGGGTCCAATGACTATCATTTCTCTGATGAGGAATACATTATTGGCAGGAAAAAAGGCAGTGTATTGAAGAATTACGAATTATGAATTACGAATTACGAGTTTTATACAGCTAAAAATGAATTCATAATTCGTAATTCGTAATTCATAATTCATAATTCGTAATTCGTAATTACCTTTGCGGGGTATTCAATATCTACTAAAAACAGAGCATTCCCAGGTACAGAACTTCCTGCTTTGTTGCGGTCTTTAGATTCAATAATCACGCAAAAATCATTTATGGACAATTTGTGCCGGCCAACATCCAGCAATGTTCCGACAATTGCCCGTACCATGTTTCTCAGGAAACGATCGGCGCGAATTGTAAAAATGATTTCTTCTCCGGAGTTTTCCCAGGCAGCATAGGTGATTTTGCAGTTGTTGGTTTTGACATCCGTGTGTAGCTTGCTGAAACTGGTAAAGTCCGTATATTCCAGTAACTTGCCTGCGGCTTCGTTCATGGCTTCTACATCTATATTTCCATGAATTTTATATGTATATTCATGTCTGAATGGATTTTTTTCTTTAGTAAGGTAATATTTATATGTTCTGGCTGTGGCGTCGAACCGGGCATGTGCCTCATTTTGTACCTGGATGACTTTAAAAATACGGATATCAAGAGGTAATATTCTGTTTAATTTATCTGAAAAAACAGCACTCTCGGCTATTTCTTCTTCCCAATCGAAGTGTGCAACCATCAGAGCGGCATGTACTCCGGCATCCGTCCGTCCGGCTCCGGTTATAGAGATTTTTTTTCTTAAAAGAGTAGAAAGAGCTTCTTCTATTTTTTGTTGTACGGAAATGCCATTAGGCTGGATTTGCCATCCGCAATAATTTTTTCCGTTATATGATAAATAAATAAAATATCTCATGTGTCTTCTCCTTTCCTTGCCGTAATGTGAAAACAGCCTTGCTTTTTTTCATGTTTGATATAGCATGTTTTTTCTTTTTTTAAGTCACGGAGAACAGAAGCCAATACCATTTTTAGTTGCTCAGGAGTAAGATTCAATGTGTCTTTTTCATCTGCTTTGTTGTATTTATTCCAGGCAATGTCAAAAGTAGTGCCATATAAATGTGCTGAATTTTCTGTAGAATTAACATTCCGTTTTTTGAGTTTGGAAATGTCATCTTTGGTTCTCAGAATACTTGTTACCCGAAGTCTATAGACAGGAGCATTGAGGCTTTCTAAGGAGTCACGGAAGTTATTCCCGATTTTATCTAATAAATCGGCGGCCTGAGGTGCCAAAAACGGAATGGAATGGGTTAATTCCATAACATCAAAAGTGTTGCAAGATTTTATCTCTTTTAATTTTTTTGATTGTTTTTCAGCTTCTTCTCTGGATGAAATGGGGCTGATTCCGATTGTTTGAGCGGCCTTTAAGTGTAAATCATTCAAATCATTGAAATCTTTATTGTAGTTACCTATGTATCTGACAGGTTTCAGTGTCCCTTTTTCTTTTTTACAGTCATTGAATAACAAGACCGATCCAATAATAAGGCCGATGGATATCAAATAAAATTTTGACCGGAACTGAAATGTGTCCGGTTTAAAATTTGGCTTCTGTCTATTGCTTAACGAAAATGTTCTCATTTTAATGTTATGAGGCCGCAAAATTAAGAAGAATTATTCTATCTTTGAATTTTCAATAGAAAAAGTCCTGGTAAATTATGAAATAAAAATTTGAATGATAGAAAAAATAATCATTTTTGAAAATATTGATCCGATAATTTTTTTTGGAATCAATAATGTCAACATTCAGTTAATTAAGACTTTATACCCTAAATTAAGAATTGTTGCCCGGGGAAATGTGATGAAGGTTATCGGGGAAGAACCAGACCTGAAAGCCTTTGAAGAAAAAGTAAGAGAATTGGAGAAACATTGTGAAGAGTTCAATCTGTTAACCGAAGAAAATATCATCGATATAGTCAAAGGAAAAGCTCCCCTTGCAGTTAATCAGGACCATTTGATCATTCATGGAATGAATGGGAAATCTATCATGGCCCGAACCGAAAATCAACAAAAATTAGTGAAGTCTTTTGACGAAAATGATTTGATTTTTGCTGTTGGTCCGGCGGGATCTGGTAAAACATATACAGCTATAGCGCTTGCTGTCAGGTCGTTGAAGAATAAAGAGGTGAGGAAGATTATCTTGAGTCGTCCTGCGGTTGAAGCCGGAGAAAAATTAGGTTTTCTTCCCGGAGATACGAAAGATAAATTAGACCCCTATTTGCAGCCGTTATACGATGCCTTACAGGATATGATTCCTGCAGCTAAGTTGAAGGAACATATTGAAAATAATATCATCCAGATCGCCCCGTTGGCCTTTATGAGGGGGCGTACGCTGAATGATGCCGTGATTATTCTGGATGAAGCGCAGAATACAACGACCCACCAAATAAAAATGTTTCTGACAAGGTTGGGTTTGAGTGCAAAAATGATTGTGACAGGCGATGTTACGCAGATAGATTTGCCTCCAAGCCAGAGATCAGGTTTGATACAGGCTATGGAAATTCTAAAAGGAGTAAAAGGTATTGGAAAGGTCGAATTTACCAAAAAAGACATTGTACGCCATAAATTGGTGCAACGGATTGTTGAAGCTTATGAGAAATTTGATAAGAAGGAAAAATGAAAGCGAAAGATGTTATTGCGGAAATAGAAAGTTATGCTCCGTTGTCATTACAGGAGAATTATGATAATTCGGGTTTGCAGGTAGGAGATCCTAACCGGAATGTTTCCGGAATCCTTCTTTGCCTGGATGTGACGGAAGAGGTGATTGATGAAGCTTTGGAATTGGATTGTAACTTGATTATATCTCATCATCCCTTGATTTTTAAGGCACTGAAATCTCTGGCCGGAGCTACTTACATTGAACGGGCTGTAATGAAGGCATGCCAGCATAACATGATCATATATGCGGCTCATACCAATCTGGATAATGCAGTCGGTGGAGTTAGTTACCGGATTGCTGATAAATTGGGACTACAAAATATCAAGGTGTTAAGTCCTCAGAAAGGTGCTTTGTTGAAATTGGTGACATTTGTTCCGGAGACTCATGCTGATCAGGTGCGTAATGCTCTTTTTAATGCAGGTGCCGGACAAATTGGCAATTATGATTCCTGTTCTTATAATCTTTTAGGAGAAGGTACCTTTCGGGCCGGAGAAAATACGAACCCTTTTTGTGGAGAAATTAGCGAATTTCATACAGAAAAGGAAGTGAGGGTTGAAACCATATTGCCGGTATTCAGGAAATCAGCAGT
>JAVBMQ010000149.1:0-34517 GCA_031552335.1 Bacteroidales bacterium
GGATTAAGTAATTGTTTTTTTAAATATTCGTCCGAAAAAATGCAATTTTGTTGCATAATTCGTCCGAAAAAATGTAATTTTGTTGCATAATTCGTCCGAAAAAATGTAGTATTATGCAAAGAGAATTGTTTAAATCACTGATATATTGGAAATTAAAGGTGAATAAAAAACCTCTTATTCTTCGTGGAGCGCGGCAAGTTGGGAAAACGTGGCTGATGAAAGCTTTCGCTCACGCAGAATACGAAAACTTTGTTTATATCAACTTTGAAAATGATACCGCACTGCAATCATTATTTCTTAATGATTTCGATATCCCTCGTATTTTATTAGCCATTCAAGTGGCAACCGGGATAAAACCCGAACCTGAAAAGACATTGATTATTTTTGACGAAATACAAGAAGCTGAAAGAGGACTGACTTCTCTGAAATATTTCAATGAAAATGCTCCGGAATTTCATATCATAGCTGCAGGTTCTTTATTGGGTATTGCATTGCATCCGGGAACTTCATTTCCGGTTGGGAAAGTCGAGTTTTTAGATTTGCATCCGATGACTTTCATGGAGTTTCTCCAGGCATTGGGAGAAGAACAATTGTTGGGACTTATCCGGCAACAACAATGGGAGTTAATAACACTCTTCAAAGCGAAATATATTGAATTATTGAAACAATATTATTTTATAGGAGGAATGCCGGAAGTTGTTGCTGCTTATGTCGGCAACAAAGATTTCAGGGAAGTTCGTGACATCCAACAACGTATTTTGATAACTTATGAACAGGATTTTTCAAAACATGCACCTTCAGATATTGTTCCTCGCATACGCATGATCTGGAATTCCATACCAAGCCAATTGGCCAAAGAAAACCGAAAATTTGTTTATAGTCATATAAAATCCGGCGCCCGTGCTAAAGAATTTGAATTGGCATTGGCCTGGCTGATTGATTGCGGATTAATACACCAAATATATCGCATCACAAAGCCGGCGCTTCCCCTAAAAGCTTATGAAGATACGACAGCATTCAAACTTTATTTACATGATGTGGGCTTATTGGCTGCTATGGCCGGACTGAATGTAAAGACGCTAATTGAAGGCTCTGCCATTTTTGAAGAATTCAAAGGCTCTCTGACCGAACAATATGTGTTACAACAATTGGTCACAGTGAAAAATCTCCCGGTATATTACTGGTCGGCGGAAAGATCAGAAGCAGAAATAGATTTTTTATTACAATATAACGATACCATTGTGCCTGTAGAGGTTAAGGCAGCAGAGAACCTACATGCTAAAAGTCTGCGCTCTTTCGTACAAAAATACAAACCGGAACTGGCAATAAGGACTTCAATGTCTGATTTCAGAAAAGAATCCTGGTTGACAAATGTGCCTTTGTATGGAATTGGAGGCTTGGATGATTATATCGAAAATTATCATATTTAATCCATAAAAATATTACCTTTGTCAAACCAATATCAACAAAAACTTTCACACTATGAAAATCCTCATCATCGAAGATGAACCTGAAATACTCAAAACAATAGAATCTTTTCTATTGTCTGAAAATTATATTGTTGAAAAAGCAACAAATTTTTCCTCTGCTTTGGAAAAAGTTCGTTTGTATGCATATGATTGTATCCTGCTTGATATTTCCCTCCCCGGAGGCAGTGGTTTGAAAATACTGGAAGATATGAAAAAGAATCAGATATCCGGAAATACCATTATTATCTCCGCCAGGAATGCTGTGGACGATAAAGTGGCAGGTCTGGAACTGGGAGCGGATGATTATCTTACCAAACCATTTCATCTGGCCGAACTGCACGCCCGTATCAAAGCTGTTTTAAGACGAAAGAAATTCGATGGGAAAGAAATCCTCGAACTGAAAAATACGACTATCGATTATTCCCAGAGGGAAATCCTCGTAAACGGAAAACTATTGGAACTCAACCGGAAAGAATATGACATCCTGATATTTTTATCTGCCAATATGAACCGTCTGATTACTAAAACGGCTCTGGCAGAACATGTCTGGGGCGATCATATCGATAATGCCGATAATTTTGATTTTATTTATGCCCAGATCAAAAATATCCGGAAAAAATTGAAAGATGCCACGTCTGATTTATCCGTGGAAAGTGTTTACGGAGTAGGTTATAAACTGGAATATAAATCAGCAGAATCATGAAATTAGTCAATTATTTGTTATATCGTTCTGTAGGAGTCATTTTCCTGGTTATTTTTCTTTGGTCTGTCGCCTATTTTTTCTTCCAGATGTATGAGATTCATGACGGAATTGATGAAGGCCTTCTCAACCTCAAACAGGAATTTGTATTGGATGCCAACACCAGTCCGCATTTTGTGGAAGATATGCAGAAACACAATCCATTGAATATCATGGTGGAAGAAATTACTCAGGATGAGGCGCTTCCCATGAGGGAGAAGTTTTACACCACTCAGATTTATTTTGAAACGGAACAGGAAAAAGAAGAAGTCCGGATGTTGGAAACGGCCTTTTATTGTGAATCCAATCAGAAGTATTACCGTTTGAAGGTCTTCACCAGTACGGTGGAAAGCGATGATCTGATCAAAAATATCCTTTATCTGCAAATGGCACTTCTGCTTGTCCTTGGCCTCCTTCTTTATTTTACATCCAGAAGTCTCCTGGAAAAAATTTTCCAACCGTTTTACAAGCTGCTGGAACAACTCAAGAAATTCAAATTGGGTAAATCGGAAATGTTCGATCTTCCGGAAACGTCTATCAGGGAATTCAAAGAATTAAACCAATCGGTCGATATCTTGTTGCAGAGTAATATCAAAACATACCAGGATCAAAAGACTTTTATTGAAAATGCATCCCATGAATTACAAACACCGTTGGCCGTTACAATCGGTAAACTGGAATTATTGATCGGAGAGAAAAATATTACGCAGGAACAGGCGAAGTCAATTGCCACAATTATTGAAATACTGAACCGGACAAAACGACTGAACAGTAACTTATTATTACTCTCCAAAATCAAAAACAAACAGTTTCCGGAGTCCGAGCAACTGGATTTGTCGGAAATATTCATGCAGGTATCAGATGAATACGAAGACCTGATCCATCACCGCGAAATTACCGTGGAAATCTCCGGGAAAGAACATTTTATTGTTCAGATGAACAAAGACCTGGCTTTTATACTGGCAAATAATATCATCAAAAATGCGATCATACACAATCTCTCCGGAGGTTTCATCCGATTGATTTTCAGCGAAAAATCTATTGAAATACGAAATACCGGACCTCAACCGGAGATAAATGATATTTTCGAACGTTATCAAACGCAATCCGCCCAATCACAGTCTTTGGGCCTGGGGCTTTCAATCGTGAAATCAATCATAGATCTTTATCAGATGAAGATAAGTTATATGTATGAAAATGAGCATATCATGATCATCCGATGAATTTGTTGTAAAGTTTCCCAAATCTTTTCAGAATCTCCGTCATACCTTTGTGGCATCAACGTTTAATCCATAAAAATGATGTTATGAAGACAATTTCAACATGTTTATTACTTGTAGGTATGATACCTTTGGTTTCTTGTGATAAGGAAGATCAATATCCATCCAATCTACCGGCTCCTACGGCCGATGCTGCTGCTGTTTATTCTAATGAGGAATTAGATGAAATGATCGTTTCCTATTATTCCCAACCGGCTGAAAGGACGCAATCTCCGGCAAATATTTCCACTAAATTCAGTCAGCAATTTCCAGGAGCTTATGATATGGAATGGTCTGCCTCCCAAGGGATATACAAGGTGGATTTTGATATCAAGGAAATTGATTATGATGCTTGGTATGATGCCGGGGCTTATTTATTGCAATATAAATATGATATTCCGCTTTCACTTCTTCCGGGAGTTGTTTCCGGTGCAATCAAGCAAAAATATTCAGGTTACAGGATTGATGATGCAGATCGTGTCGTAAAAGGAAAGCAAATCAATTACCTCGTTTCAATCGAAAACAAAGCATCTGAATTGAATGTTTATTACAATGAAGATGGAACATTTATTAACGAAAAAATAGATTATTAAGATGAAAACATTATCATTATTCTTTTTGGCTTGTGCTACTTTTTTCGCCTGCCAACATTCGGAAGCCAATCCGGCTCCTGCTGTTACTAAGAAGTATACAGATCTCCAGATCGATAGCCTGACCAACTCCCATCGTTCGGTCAAATCGATAGATGTAGTGCCCTCCGGGGAACAAACTAAACAGCTTTTGGTTGATTTTCCCGGCGCTGCAGACATCGATTGGGAAGTCGGTAACAATATTTATAACGTAGAATTTGAAATTGACTGGGTAGACTATGAAGCCTGGTATGACCAAAACAATAACTTACTAACATATAAATACGAAATTAAACCATCCAAACTTCCGGCTGTCGTTGTGAATGCCATCAATCAGAAATACCCTAAATACAGGATTGATGACGCAGATAGATTCGTCAAAGGATCTGTATCCGGCTATATCGTTTCTGTTGAGAAGGGAAAAATGGAATACAAAGCTTCCTTCAAAGATGATGGTACTTTGTTGAGCGAGGTGGTTGATTGATCAATCCATCCGGTTTTTATAATCTTCATACCCGAATTCCCGGTACATTTTTAACTCGTCATCGAGTGTCAGCAACGCAATGGAAGGGTGGGGGATCCCGTTAAACATATTCGTTTTTACAATGGTGTAGTGGATCATATCTTCAAAAATGATTTTATCACCGGTTTGTAACGGTTTATCGAACGACCAGTCTCCCATAAAATCTCCACTGAGACAGGAGTTTCCTCCGATCCGGTAGGTGGGTTTGCCGGGAATAGCTTCCTGGTAAGCTCCACGGATCACTGGTTTATACGGCATTTCCAGACAATCAGGCATGTGACAGGTAAATGATACATCCAGAATGGCAGTTTGTATGCCACTATTTTCAACAATATCGACCACAGAGGCAATCAGGAATCCGGTTTGCCAGGCAAAAGCGCTTCCGGGTTCCATGATAACTTCCAGGTTGGGATATTTTTTCCGGAAAGATATCAGGAGTGATATCAAATGTTCTATGTCATAATCTTCACGGGTCATCAGATGTCCTCCTCCCATATTCAACCATTTAATATGAGGAAGGAATTTGCCGAATTTTTCTTCTACATGTAGCAGCGTTTTTTCCAGATCATAGGAAGAAGATTCGCATAGTGTGTGGAAATGCAGGCCTTCGACTCCGGCAGGCAGTTTGTCACCCAACAAGCTGCTGATCACTCCCAGCCTGGATCCCGGAGCACAGGGATTGTATAAGGCAGTTCCTACTTCCGAATACTCAGGATTGATCCGGATACCGCAGGAAACCCTGTTACCACCGGCTTGCACCATCGGATAAAACCGGTCAAACTGGCTCAATGAATTAAAGGTGATATGGCTGCTATATTTCAGTATGACAGGAAAATCTTTTTCCGTATAAGCCGGAGAAAATGTATGGGCAGGACTACCCATCTCTTCATAAGCCAATTGTGCTTCAAAAATAGAGCTGGCTGTAGAATAGGGGATATATTCCCTGACAATAGGAAAAGATTTCCATAAGGAGAAAGCTTTGAAAGCTAAAATAATATTGGCGCCGGAGCGTTCTTTTACTGATTTGATCAGCGACAGGTTACGGCGGAAGAGCGATTCTTCCATCACATAACAAGGGGTTTGAATTTGATTGATGTCCACTTTTTTATAACAACATAAATTATTCAGCAAAGATAAATAATAATTATCTCTATGACAAAAAACAAGCCTTCAGAGTTCAGTGTTAAAGGTTCAAGGATTAAGAATTTTACCCTGACAGATCCTAATTCTTAAGTTGTGATTCTTAATTTTGATTTTTAATGCTTATCTTTGTATCTTGATTGATTTGCCATGTTTCAGGCAAAAATTTATTACATACAAATGAAAAAGACATTACTTTTATTTTTAGCGTTTTTATTTCTGATACCAGTTAAGTCAAACGCACAAACGCAGAGGACTAATCTCCCAACATTTTATATCAATACAAATAATGGAGCTACCATTCAGAGTAAGGTAAATTATGTGAGGGCTACCATTACAGTAGTAAGCTCTGAATCTACAGAAGCTATAACAAAGGATTCCATTGGTATTCGCAGACGAGGAAACTCAACCTCGGAAATGCCCAAAAAACCTTATCGTATCAAATTTGATGAAAAAACAAATTTACTGAATTTGCCGGCAAAAGAAAAGAGCTGGGTGTTACTGGCTAATTATGCCGATAAAACATTGATGCGGAATGCTGTTGCTTTTAAGATCAGTCAATTGGTCGGAATGGAATTTTCTCCTTCTGCAAGGTTTGTCGATCTGGTGTTGAATGGTGCATTCCTGGGTAATTACATGATCTCTGATCAGATACAGGTTGGAAAAAACCGGGTAAATATCGACGAATTGAAAAATGCAGATATAAATGAACAGACTATTTCCGGAGGTTATTTGTTAGAAATAGACGGATTTGCCAGTAGCGAACCGGTTTGGTTTACAACCCCGAAAGGCCTGAAAATAACTGTCAAATCTCCTGATGAAGAAGAAATCAATGCAACACAGAAAAACTATATTATTAACTATATCAATAATTTTGAAAATAAATTATTCTCTTCTGATTTCAAAGATCCGGATAATGGATACCGGGCTTTAGTAGATACTACTTCTCTTATCAATTGGTATATTGCTTGTGAATTGACCGGTAATTCGGATTCTTTCTGGAGTACTTATATTTATAAGAAGAGAGGAGTTGATAAATTGTTTTTTGGTCCCATGTGGGATTATGATATTGCATTCAACAACGATTCCCGTTTAGGCGATGCTACACGGAAATTGATGCGTGAAAATGCACATAATCCTAAAGCCTGGGTACAACGTTTTTATACTGATGAATGGTTCCAAAGGGCGGTAAGAGATCGTTGGAATCAGTTACTTGCCAATAATATTGAAAATACACTGGTTAATTACATCACGGAAACACAAACCTTGTTGCAAAGTTCACAACAGGCGAATTTTGAAAGATGGAATATATTGTCAACGAAAGTGTATAACGAGACATTCCTTTTCAATACGTATGACGAGGGTGTTAATTATCTGAAAAAATACATCCATGACCGGATTGCATTCCTGACGGAAAGTTTTGTGTATAATGAACCTCCAAAACCCTCAGAACCTTTTGTTGTTGATCGGAATTACTATTATATGATTATCAATCAACGTTCTAATAATGTGATTGATTGTTCTCTGACAGATAATTCCATCTTGCAACTTTGGGAACCCAAAGCAGAAGATAATGATGATCAGCTATGGAGTATTGTTCCGCTGGGAGGTGATTATTATCGTTTTGTTAATGTCCTTTCCGGATTGGCAATGACCGGAAATGGTAAGGGTAATAATCTGAAACAGATCCCTGTGGATGAAAATAATGATGCCCAGAAATGGCAGATTGTTCCGGTGTTGACAGGAAATATGTATGGACTGTTGAATAAGGCATCTAATTTGTCGGTTAATAATAGCGGTGGGGGATTAGCCAACGGAACAGCTGTTATTGAGTATGACAACAATATGTTCCTCGAAGATAAAGTCAACCAGCATTGGTATATACAGAAGATGACCGCTGTCCCGGGATGGCAACCGGATGAACCTAAGAAAATTTATGTCAATGAAATCAGCGGAAATGATAAATGGCTTGAAATCTATAATGATGAAAATGAACCTGTTTTACTGAGCGGTTATAAGATCCGGAAAATAGACGAAAAAGGCGCTGCCGAAGATTGGAATATCCCCGCAGGAACAACCATTGCCGCTAAAGGCTATCTTACCTGGACACAGGATAAAAATAATGCTGATGGCTCTACATTTAAATGGGGTATATCTCCCAGTAAAGATGTAGGATTCAAATTGTTTGATGAAGAAGATGTCTTGTTGGATTTCTTTGATGTGAAAGTCAGTACCCTCAACTCAGAAGGTTTGAACAGAACAGTCGGAAGACAAACGGATGCTTCTCCAACATTGATCCTTTTTGCCAACGGAGGAACGAAAGGTACTTCAAATAATACAGGTATTGCCTATGTTCCTGAACCCGACAGACCTCAACTGACAAACTTGCCAACACTTTACATCGATACTGAAAATCAGGCTCCTGTTGTAGATCAGGATAATTATGTGATCGGTACATTATCTGTTGTTAGTTCTATTACGGAAGAAGTCTTGTCTAATGTTGCCTTGGAAATCAAAGGCAGAGGAAATTCAACCTGGGAATTAGACAAAAAGCCATATCGCCTCAAATTAGGATCAAAAACTAATTTACTGAATCTTCCGGCAAAAGCAAAAGACTGGGTATTATTGGCTAATCATTCCGATCAGACATTGTTACGTAATGCAGCCGCATTAGGATTCAGTCAGATCGCCGGCTTTGAATTTACTCCATCAGTCAGGTTTGCAGATGTTGTTTTGAATGATGTTTATGTAGGTACTTATCTGTTGACCGACCAGGTTGAAGTGGCTGAAAATCGCGTGGGTATTGAAGAGCAGCTTGCCGAAGATATCGCAGAACCGAATATTACCGGTGGATATCTCCTGGAAATTGATGAATCTGCAGATAGCGAACCTAAGTGGTTTGAAACAGATAAAGATGTAAAAATAACAATCAAATATCCGAAAGATGATAAGATCAATTCCGCACAGGAAAATTATATCAAAAACCATATCAATCTTTTCGAAAGTAGATTGTTTGCAGCCAACTATAACGATCCGGAAACCGGATACCGTTCGCTTATTGATAGCGTTTCCCTTGTGAATTGGTATATTGCTTCCGAACTGACCGGAAATCCGGATGCATTTAAAAGTACTTATCTTTATAAGAAAAGATCGAATGATAAGATTTTCTTCGGACCTCTATGGGATTTTGATCTTGCATTCAATAATGATGTTCGTTTAGGAGATATGTCTGAGAAACTGATGCGGGAAGATGGTCGTTCCGCCCGCACCTGGATTACGCAGATCTGGAAAGATGAATGGTTCCAGGAAGCAGTTGAAAGACGTTGGAATGAACTTGTTGATGATAATCTTGAAAGTACTTTGGTGGATTATGTATCTGCAACTTCCGGAACAATACAGCAATCAGCACTGAAAAATTTCGGAATATGGAGCGCTATTCCTGCTCAACAAAATCCGGAACAATACCTGCTTAATATTTATACTGAGAATGTTGATAATCTGAAAACATATATTGGCGACAGAATTGCATTCCTTACAGAAAAATTTAAGTATATACCGACTTCTATCTGTAAATATAATGTTGCAGAAAATACGCCTGTATATGAAGTGAGAAATGGTGTCTTGTATATATCTGCCATTCCGGAAAAATCAGATGTCAGCATCTTCGATATGAAAGGACAGATGGTATATCTGAAAAAATCTGTAAATAAGGGCGAATTATCCGTAGCTATTACACAACCGGGAGTTTATGTTCTGAAGGTATATAGCAACGATTATATCTATACGACGAAGATTGTCAGATAAAACAGAATTAAGAATCAGGAATTAAAAGTTAAGAGTTAAGAGTTGAGAGTTTGCATATAAAAGGCTGCTTTCAACTCTTATTTTTTTCTAAAGTACTATTTATTGCTTTTTATCTTGATTTTTCGACCTAATTGCCGATTGATTGGAGTTGCGTTTTTTGAACTCAAGGTATCTTTGTACTGAAGTCATCTTTATGGACTGATCACATTTTGTAAGAGATAGAATGAAAAATCTGTCGGAGTTGATTGATAAAGTATTAATTTTTACAGATTATCTCCTATTTATTTCGCTTAAAATGATTATGTTTGTACGTTAATATCCAAATTTTTACGTATGAAAAAGCTATTATTATCTTTCGTCTTTTCTTTTTTGTTGTGTAATACAAACATTTTTTCTCAGGAAAAATTATATCCCAATACTTTTCCTTTGGGCGATGTGAAGTTATTGGATGGTCCGTTCAAACATGCCTGTGATTTGAATACAAATGTTTTACTCAGTTATGATACGGAGCGTCTACTGGCTCCCTTCCTCAAAGAGGCAGGATTGACTAAAAAAGCCCATAGTTTTTCCAATTGGATTGATTTGGACGGACATGTGGGCGGACATTATCTTTCTGCGCTGGCTATTCATTATGCTGCAACGGGCAATGAAGCTTGTAAAACGCGAATGGAGTACATGCTTTCAGAATTAAAACGTTGTCAGAATGCACATACTCAAGCAGGAAATGCCGGTTATGTAGGCGGTGTCCCTAATGGATTGAGCAATATCTGGAGCAAGGTAAAAGCCGGAACTCCGACTGCTGTTGCCAGCGGATGGGTGCCGTGGTATAATATCCATAAAACATATGCTGGTCTTCGTGATGCCTGGTTGTATGGAGGTATTGAGGATGCCCGGCAAATGTTCCTGGATTTATGTGACTGGGGATTGACCATTATTTCTCCTCTAAGTGATGCCCAAATGGAAAGTATGTTGGCTACTGAGTTTGGAGGAATGAATGAAGTGTATGCAGATGCCTACCAAATGACCGGAGAAGTGAAGTATCTGAATGCAGCCAAGCGTTTTTCGCATAAGACTTTGTTCAATAGCATGTCGGCCAGGACTGATAACTTAGATAACATGCATGCTAATACACAAGTACCTAAGGCAGTTGGTTATCAACGTGTAGCTGAATTGAGCAAAGAAAACAACTATATTACTGCTTCAGGGTTTTTCTGGGAAACGGTGGTGAACAAGAGGTCGCTGTCTATTGGAGGAAATAGTCGCAGAGAACATTTTCCAACGGCAAGTTCCTGCAGCGAATATGTGGAAGAGCGTGAAGGTCCCGAATCCTGTAATACAAACAACATGTTGAAGTTGACCGAAGGCCTTTTCCGCATGAATCCGCAAGCAAAATATGCAGATTATTATGAACGGGCTATGTTCAACCATATCCTGTCTACACAGCATCCCGAACATGGTGGTTATGTTTATTTCACTCCGGCACGTCCACGTCATTATCGGGTATATTCTGATGTGAATAAAGCCATGTGGTGTTGTGTGGGAACCGGAATGGAAAATCACGGGAAATATGGTGAGTTTATATACAGCCATACAACTGATTCTTTGTTTGTTAACTTGTTTGTTGCATCCGAATTGACATGGAAAGACAAAAACGTAACAATCACACAGGAGACCGAATTCCCGAGTGAAGAAGGTACGACCTTGAAAATTAAAACGAATGGTGCGGCTACTCCATTTTCGTTATTGATCCGTTACCCATCCTGGGTTGCTGCAGGCGAATTGAAAATTACAATTAACGGTGTTGATTATGCAGTAACTTCCACTCCTTCTTCTTATGTGGAGATAGATCGTACCTGGAATACAGGCGATATAGTTACGGTTAAGACACCCATGCGTGTTACTATAGAAGAATTGCCGAATGTTGCCAATTATATCTCCATATTAAAGGGCCCTATTGTATTGGGCGCCCGTACGGGAACTGAAGATTTGCATGGTTTAGTGGCTGATGAAGATCGTTGGGCGCATATTGCAGCAGGTAGTTTACTGTCTGTTACCGAAGCTCCTTTTATTGTAGGAGAACGTGCGGAAGTCCTGCAAAAATTGAACAGCATGAAACCTGTAGAAGGTAAACCTTTTTCTTTCAATGCTTCGGATTTATTTGTACGACAAAGTGACAAAGCCTTGATATTAGAACCGTTTTATCAAATCCACGACAGCAGGTACATGATGTACTGGTTGTCAATGACCAAACGGGAATATGAAATGACGAAAGATAAGTTGGAAGAACAGGAATATGTCAAGATGGTTTTGGATAATCGTACCATTGACGATGTGAAACCTGGCGAACAACAACCGGAAGTTGATCATAGTTACAAAACATCCAATTCTTATACAGGTTACCACAAAGGTGAAGGCTGGCGTGATGCCCGTAATGGCGGCTATTTTAGCTACAACATGTTGACCGCTAAGAGAGAAGATTTATACCTGATGGTACGTTACTGGGGAAATGAAGGCGGTAACCGGACGTTCAGTATTATGATTGACGGAGAATTATTGACCACTGAAAATGTCAGCGGGAAATGGAAAGTAGATGAATTTGTGAATGTGGAATATCCTATTCCGGCTTCCATGTTAAAAGATAAGGAATCTGTAATCGTCCGTTTTCAAACAAGTGGAACGAATGTTGCCGGAGGAGTTTTTAGGGTTAGGATGCTGACTCCGCCTCCAACTAAAAATGATTTTAAACTAAGTTTACAGATTTCCAGATGCGAATATTTGTTGTTTACAGCTGAAAAAGGAACTATGCCGGAAACATATCCGGAAAGTGCATTTACGGCTTTGGAAGAAAAAATAGCCACAGCAAAAACAGTAAAAGAATCCAATGAAAGCACACAGGAAGAAGTGGACAAACAGGAAGAAAAACTGAAATCGGCTTATCATCAGTTTTATGCATCGGTTAACCGGAAAAATGATACTGTTATTCATTTCAGTTTCGCGGAAGATGATTCGGTTGTTGATGTTACAAATAATAATTATACCGCTAGATTACTGAACAATGCCGTGACAAAACTTATGGGTGATTATTATGTTGCCGCTTTAGGTTCTGGAAATGGCTATATTGATATGGGACAGCAGGTTGGAACAGCTATTCATTCTTTGAATGATTTTTCGATTTCAACGTATATATGTGTTGATAATTCAACAGCTATTACAGGAAGTGGTAATTATCTCTGGTGTTTTTCTTCACATTCGACCTGTACTTCTCTAGTTGGACAATACATGTCTTTCCGTGTAAATAAACAGCGTTATGCCATATCTACAGGAGGAATTTCAAATGAAGCGGGTGCTTTAGAACTTGGTTCTGCTATCGTAAAAGGGAAATGGCATCATGTCTTTTACACTCAGTATGCTTCGGTCGGACGTCTGTATATAAATGGTAAATTGGTTCAGGAAACTCCTGTCTACTACGGACCTTCTGATATTGTAGCTCCGACTTACAACTGGATAGGCCGTCCCCATATATCGGGAAATGTTTATCTGAAAAATACATTTATATATGATTTCAAGGTTTATAACAGGACTTTAACCGAGACGGAAATAGGGGAATTGGCTCAGGTTTCACAAACTCTGCAGACTGCTTATGATGCTGAAGTGTCGGTAGTCAATCCGTCTTTGGATACCGCTGAAATTATTGGAGGTAAAGGTGAAATCCAGGTGAAAAATGTTCAGTCCGGAGGTAATCTGAAAATTTATAATACAGTGGGACAACTCGTTCAGAATATTTTAATTCCTTCTGAAAATATGGCAGTAAAAATAGATGCAGGTACATATGTTGTTAATGGTCAAAAAGTGATTGTGAAATGAAACAATTAGCGTTTTTAACTTAATGATTCAGATACAAAGAATATATATGACCTTCTCCCGTAGGGAGTAAATATAGATAACCCCTTGCAAGCGAAGCGCAGCTCTGGGTAAGAAAGAAACACAGCCCCAGGCGTAGATGAATGTTATAATATCTCCTCCAGAATCGAACAAGCAGTCTCTACATTTCCCACATTGGAAATAGAGACCATCCGTTTGTTATTCACTTCTTTTAACTGACAGTTTTTATAATTTTTCTGGATATAATTCAGTATTTTGTCAAAAGCTTCACTTTGATAATAGGATGATTCTTTATCGTTGACAAAATACAGGCTCATCCGGCCGTTTTTGAGAACTAATTTTTCTATTCCCAATGATTTTGCCATTCTTTTCAGACGAACAATCCGGATCAGTTCTTTGCCTTGAGCGGGAACTTTCCCGAAGCGGTCTTCCAGCCGGGAAACAAAATTGAGTATGTCGGATTCTTTTTCCATACCATCTAATTCGCGGTAAAGAGAGATCCGTTCAGAGTCATTGGGTATATAAGAAGAGGTGAAAGAAAGTTCCATATCACTTTCTATGGTAGTTTCTTTTACATAACTTTCGCCTGTATCTACTTGATTGTCATCTTTGTACAAATCACTGAATTCTTCGTTTTTCAATTCCTGTACGGCTTCTTCCAATATCTTTTGGTAAGTCTCGTAGCCTAAATCAGCAATAAATCCGCTTTGTTCTCCACCCAGCATATTACCGGCTCCTCGGATATCCAGATCCTGCATGGCAATGTGGATGCCACTACCTAATTCAGATAGGTTTTCAATGGCTTGTAAACGTCTTCTGGCTTCAGCAGTCAATGAATGCAGGGGAGGAGCAAGCAAATAACAAAAAGCTTTTTTATTACTTCTTCCTACCCTTCCTCGTAACTGGTGCAAATCGCTCAATCCGAAATTCTGTGCATTATTGACAATGATTGTGTTGGCATTCGGAATATCCAATCCGCTTTCAATGATTGAAGTAGCAATCAGGACATCATATTCATAATGGGAAAAATCAGAAATGATTTGTTCTAATTTTTTGGGCTCCATTTGGGCATGTCCGACAATGACACGGGCATCAGGTATCTGCCTGCGTACTGTTGCTTCCAGATCATATATATTCTGGATCCGATTATTGATAATAAAAACCTGGCCGTTGCGACTCATCTCAAAGTTAACGGCTTCGCGGATGATATCTTCGCTGAACCGGTGTACTTCTGTCTGAATTGGATAACGGTTGGGTGGGGGAGTGGTAATGGACGATAAATCCCGTGCCCCCATCAAACTGAATTGTAATGTCCTTGGGATCGGTGTGGCTGTCAGAGTAAGTGTATCCACATTGACTTTCCGTTGTTTCAGTTTTTCTTTCACAGCAACCCCGAATTTTTGTTCTTCGTCAATGATCAATAACCCCAGGTCTTTGAATTTTACATCATTGCTAACCAAACGATGTGTTCCAATCAGGATATCAATTTTTCCATCTTCGAGTTTTTGAAGGATATCCTTTATCTCTCCCGGCTTACGGGCGCGGGAAATGTAATCGACGGTACAAGGGAAATCAGCCAGCCTGTCTTTAAAAGTTTGATGATGTTGATAAGCTAATACAGTTGTGGGAACGAGTACTGCGACTTGTTTTCCATCGGTTACTGCCTTGAATGCTGCCCGGATGGCGACTTCTGTTTTCCCGAATCCCACATCTCCGCATACCAGACGATCCATGGGCAATGCTTTTTCCATGTCTTGTTTTACATCAGATGTGACTTTCAACTGGTCCGGGGTGTCTTCATAAATGAAAGAAGCCTCTAATTCCTGTTGTAAGTAGGTGTCGGGAGAATAGGCAAAACCTTTTTCTTCTTTTCTTTTCGAATAAAGTAAAATCAAATCACGGGCAATATCTTTGACTTTTTTCTTGGTGCGTTCCTTGATATTTTCCCAAGCCCCCGAACCTAACTTGTTCAGTTTGGGAGAAGCTCCGTCTTTTCCTTTGTACTTGGATAATTTGTGCAGGGAATGTATGCTGACAAATATAATATCATCGTTCAGGTAAGTCAACTTGATGACTTCCTGCATTTTTCCATTCATCTCCGTACGAAGTAATCCTCCAAAACGGCCCACTCCATGGTCTATATGGACAATATAGTCTCCAATCTGGAATTGATTCAGCTCTTTGAGAGAAAGTGTTATTTTGCCTGATCGTGCTTTTTCCGAACGAAGGTTATATTTATGGAAACGGTCAAAAAGCTGATGATCTGTAAAAAAACAAACTTTCAATGTTTGGTCATAAAACCCCTCATGAACGGTTTTTTGGATGGGAGTAAACGTGATGGGATCTCCCCGGTCTTCAAAAATGGATTGTATCCGGGCATGTTGTTTCTCACTGTCACTCAGGATATATAGATTGTAACCATCTCTCAGGAATTGAGTGAAAGATTGGGCAACCAGTTCGAAATTTTTGTGACAGGCAGGTTGTAACCCGGTATGAAATTCTATTACAGCCGACTGTAAATCTTTTTCGTACGATGTGGGTGTTGCCAGATGTATTTTCCTGTGTTTGGAAATTTCTTCATGAAAATGCTCTGCCGTGATAAGATGTCTGCGGATCTCATCCAGATTCTTGAAGGTCTCTTCATTATCCAGCAAAGGAGCTTCATCCCATATGGATCCTATTTTTTCATGTGCCCAAAACCTGTCCTTGAAGACAATCACCGAAGATGCCGGAAGGTAGGAGAGAAGCGATGTTTCAGGATTCCCTATTTTCCCCGGGATAATATGTATCTCGTTCAGTTTTTCTTTGGATAACTGTGTTTCTACCTCGAAACTCCGGATGCTTTCTACTTCATCTCCGAAGAAGTCAATACGGTAAGGATATTCGTTGGAGTAAGAAAAAACATCGATGATAGAACCTCTGACAGCAAATTGTCCGGGTTCATACACATAATCTACCCGATCAAAACCGTATGAATACAATACTTCATTCACAAAAGTACTGTCTATTTTTTCTTCAGTGCTGATTTTTAATGTGTTTTCTTTCAGCTTTCCCAAAGAAACCACTTTTTCAGCTAAAGCCTCAGGGTAACTGACAATGATGGCGTGTTTGTCTTTTTGTTGCAGGCGACTCAAAACCTCTGTCCGGAGAATTTGACTGGCAGGATCTGCCTGTCCGTACCGGATAGCCCGTTTGAATCCCGAAGGAAAAAATAATACCTCCTCTTCTCCGAGTATCTGACTCAGATCATGATAAAAATACCCGGCTTCCTCCTGGTCATTTAATACACACAAAAAATGACTGCCGGTTTGCTGGAAAAGTGAACTGATCACAAAACTTCCACACGAACCGCTCAATCCGGATAGGAAAATGTTCTTTTCCTGTTTGCTTTTTAAAACAGAAACAGTTGCCTTGATATTGGGGTGTCCGGCATAAAGTTTCAGTAACTTATTTATTCCCAATTTTCGTGAAATTTGCTTGCAAAAGTAATGATAATATGCAAATTTGCGTATATTTGAGGTCTAAAAAAAAGTTTATGTCGTCGAGTTGCCTTGTTATCGTACCAACTTATAACGAAAAAGAAAATATAGAAAACATTACGCGGGCGATTTTTGGTTTATCACAGCCCTTTCATATTTTAGTTGTGGACGATGGATCTCCGGACGGAACTGCCGGTATCATTAAAAATCTTCAATCAGAATTTCCGGAATCTTTACACCTGATGGAACGTAAAGGTAAATTAGGTTTGGGTACGGCATACATTACCGGATTTAAATGGGCATTATCTCATGGATATGAGTATGTTTTTGAAATGGATGCCGATTTTTCCCATAAACCGGAAGATTTGTTGAGACTCTATGCTCCTTGTGCTTCGGGTGAGGCTGATATGACTGTCGGTTCCCGTTATGTTAGCGGCGTAAATGTGGTTAACTGGCCGATGGGAAGAGTTATCATGTCATATTATGCCTCTAAGTATGTGCAATGGATTACCCGACTGAAAATCAAAGACACTACCGCCGGTTTTGTTTGTTACACAAGAAAAGTCTTGGAAACGATAGAATTAGATAAAATTCGCTTCAAAGGTTATGCCTTCCAGATAGAAATGAAATTTACCGCTCATAAATGCGGTTTTAAAATAAAAGAAGTGCCTATTATTTTTATTAATAGAGAATTAGGTGTGTCCAAAATGAATGGATCTATCTTTGGAGAAGGTTTGTTTGGTGTGATGCAGATGAAAATAGGCAGTTGGTTTAGAAAATATCCTGCCTTCACTCAAAAATAACAATCATGATACTGATAAAAAATGCCCGGATCATCAATGAAGGACGACAATTCCGGGGTTCTGTTTTAATTAAAGGTGAAAGAATTGCTGCTATTTATGAAAGAGAAATTCCTGAAGAAGTAGAACTCAGAGCAGAAATAGTGGATGCTTCGGATTATTATTTAATCCCTGGAGTAATAGATGATCAGGTCCATTTCCGGGAACCGGGTTTAACTCATAAAGGAGATATTCACAGTGAAAGCCGGGCTGCTGTGGCAGGAGGTGTCACTACCTTTATGGATATGCCGAATACGCTTCCCCAGGCAACTACCATTGATACTTTGAATTGGAAATTTGATAGGGCAGCTGAAACTTCCTTAGCCAATTACAGCTTTTTTATCGGAGCTACCAATGATAACCTGGATGAACTGATGCGGATCGAAGCCCAACGGGCAGCGGCGGTTAAGGTTTTTATGGGTTCTTCTACCGGAAATATGTTGGTTGATCAACCCGCCAGTCTTGAACGGATTTTCGGAGAGGTGGATATGCTCATTGCTACACATTGTGAGAGTGAACCGGTGATTAAGGCCAATATTGCATATTATACGGAAAAATACGGACAGGATCTGGATATTTCTTATCATGCTAAAATCCGTAATGCGGAGGCTTGTTATGCCTCTTCTTCCGAAGCCGTTGAACTGGCTACGCGACATGGTAGTCGTCTGCATATTTTCCACCTTTCTACGGCAAAAGAACTTACTTTGCTGGAAAACAAACCGTTAAAAGAAAAACGTATCACAGGTGAAGTTTGTGTGCATCATCTGTGGTTCTGCGACGAAGATTATGCCAGGTTGGGTAACCGGATCAAGTGGAATCCCTCTATCAAGACCAAAAATGATATGCTGTCTTTACGGGATGGATTGAATGGAGGCTTGCTGGATGTGGTGGCAACAGATCATGCGCCTCATTTATTATCTGAAAAAGAAGGTTCCTGTTTAAAGGCGGCTTCCGGCGGACCGATGGTACAACATTCTCTTGTTGCCATGCTGGAAATGAGCAAAAAAGGTATTTTTTCTATTGAAAAAGTAATAGAAAAAATGTGCCATGCTCCAGCTGATTTGTTCCGTATTGTAGAACGAGGATATATCCGTGAGGGATATTATGCCGATCTGGTTTTAATTGATCCGGATAAAAAATGGACAGTTAATACCCAAAATATCCTTTATAAATGCGGATGGTCTCCTATGGAAGGACAAACATTCTCTCATGCAGTTGTTAAAACTTTTGTTAATGGAGAGTTGGTGTATAATGAAGGGGAAATTGATGAGTCTGTTCGGGGGATGGAGCTTACCTTTACGTCATAATTATATAAAAAAGTTAATGTACTTTTTCCTGATAGTACCTCCACCTTCTCATTACATCTCTGACATATGCGGCAGTTTCGCTTCCTCTCAGGTAACCATGTTTACAAACACTGTCGTTATAGTATTCGGGTACGCTTTTTAAACGGATATACTCTTCTACGTTGTCGTTCCATACTTTAGGATTCTTTCCGTATTTAGTGGCCAATGCCTGCGCATCCAGTACATGTCCGAGTCCGGCGTTATAGGCCGCCAGGATAAACCTGATTCTATCATCTTCGTCGGGAATACTTTTGTATGAACGGGCTACAGTATGGATATATTGTACAGCAGCTTTGACGCTGGCATCCGGGTCGGTTCTTTCATCAGGAGTGATGCCCATAGCAGTAGCCGTACCGGGCATTAATCCCATCAGTCCTACTGCTCCGGCCCAGGAAACGCCTGTGGTGTCAAATCTGGATTCCTGGTAAGAGATGGAGGCCATCAGTCTCCAATCTATATTGGTGCCAGCCGTATATTTTTTGAAAATATCATCGAAAGGAGAAACCTTGTCTTTGGCATATAATTTACCCAATTCACTTACCGGTTCGTTTCCCGGTGATTTACTCATCTCGAAATACCTTTTCATAATGGCTTTGTATTTCGTGGTGTTTTTATTTTCCTCAAACCATTTGTTTAAAGTATCTGCCAATATGGGAGAGTCTTTTCTTACAGCCCAGGATGAACGTTGCGGGTGACTTAAAATCAGACTGATATCAATGTTTGAATAATAGGTTTTATTCAATTGTGCAATATTATTGTCGCCTACAGTATATGGTATTTTACCTTCTGAAACTAATTCAATCAAATCTTCAGTATTGATAGTGTCTTTTTGAATATCCCGGATGATGATACCTCCTCCCAGTTCATTGTTCAGATTAATCAACCGGTCGTAGTATTTGGTGTTGTGTTTGACCCAAACTTCTTTTCCTATCAGGTCTGTTACATCTCTTAATAGAGTATCTTTACGGTTGGCCCGTTGTATTAAAACCTGTTGGGTGATTACTTCTCTGCCGCAATAAGTGATCAATTGCTTCATTTCATTGGTAACGGGAATGTTGTATGCAACCAGATCACCTTCCCCACGGAGCAGCATTTCGGTCAGCATATTGGTGTTGGCTGCAATCTTTATGTTGATTTTCAAGCCATGTGAATCGGCAAAATCTTTCAATAACTCGTATTCATACCCCATGGGTTCTCCTTTGTAAATAAAATAGGAGATTGAACTATAAAGTGTTATTACATTAATAACTCCACTATCCTGAATAACAGTGAAGTCATTTGTTTTTTTTATGGTTTCCTTCTGCCTGTTTCCCAGACAGGAAGAAAGAAGACCAATCAAACATGCGATATAAAGGAGTTTCTTCATTATTTACACTTCATCCAAATGGGAGTCTTTATAACCCAGGAAATACAAGATACCATCCAAGCCAATGGTTGATATAGATTGTTTGGCATTTTCTTTTACTTTGGGTTTCGCATGAAAAGCAATTCCTAATCCTGCAATACTGATCATGGGAAGGTCGTTTGCTCCATCCCCTACGGCAACCGTTTGCCGGATATCCACATTTTCCACCTGTGCAATCAACCGGAGGAGTTCTGCCTTTCTTTTTCCGTCAACAATATCACCCAGATATCTTCCGGTGAGTTTCCCATCCTCAATTTCTAATTCGTTGGCATAAACATAATCAATGCCATATTTTTGTTTCAGGTAATTGCCAAAGTAGGTAAAACCTCCGGAAAGGATAGTTATTTTGAACCCTATTTTTTTAAGGACTTTCATCAATCGATCGGTACCTTCTGTGATCGGCAGGTTTTCTGCAATTTCCTGCATCACAGAAACATCCAACCCTTTGAGCAAGGCTACCCGTTTTTTAAAACTTTCCGAAAAATCAATTTCTCCTCGCATGGCCGATTCAGTAATAGCTTTAACCTGATCGCCTACTCCGTTACGCATTGCCAGTTCGTCGATGACTTCTGTCTCAATAAGTGTAGAATCCATATCAAAACAAATCAATCGTCGTGTACGTCTAAACATGCTTTCTTCCTGGAAAGAAATATCCATTTGTAACTCTGCAGAAAGTTCCATGAAACGTTTTTGCATTTCATCCTTATCTTTCGGTGTTCCCCTGAGTGAAAATTCAACGCTTGCCTTAGGGGTTCGTATGCTCTCATCCAACGGAATACGTCCGGTTAAACGGTTGATATCATCAATATTCAATCCCTGTTCGCTGACAATCGATGTAACGGCAGCGATTTGCCTGGCGCTTAATTTCCGGCTCAACAAGGTAATGATATATCTGTTTTTCCCTTGTAGACTCACCCAGTTGGTATATTCTGCTTCCGTAATCGGACGGAATTTTACACGGACATTTAATTCGTAACTTTTGAACAATAATTCTTTCAGGATATCTCCGGCATTTCCATTGTTTGTCTGAAAAAGTATGCCTAATGATAACATGCTGTGTATATCAGCCTGTCCGATATCCAGGATCGAAGCATTGTGTTTGGCCAATATTTCGGTCAAAGCAGTGGTCACTCCGGGTTTGTCTTCTCCCGAAATGCTGACAAGTATAAGTTCGTTTTTATTCACAGATAAAATATTTTCTACAAATATACATGTTTTTTCTTCTTTATCTGTGGGAAAAAGAAGTAAAAGAAGGCATGCTTATTGATAAGAGAGTAAAATGATGTTTTTTAGACCTGATTTTTGGGTAAATGAGGTGTGAATTAGAATGAATCAAAACGAAAAAACAATGAAAAATCCCTATTCCCAGAAAAAATAACGCATTTACTTCATTTATTTTCAGAAAATTATAGAAAATCTAAAATAAAGCCTTATCTTTGCCCCAACAAATGAGTACTATTCAGAATTCTATTTTCTTTTAAATCCAATTTAATTTGGAATAAGCTTGTAGCTCTGCAATGTTTCTCTTTTGATTTAATTCAATTATTTTTTATTTTTATTTTTTGTACAATGAACATTTTTATTGCAGGCCTTAGTTACAAAGTGAACGATGCCGATTTATCAAATCTTTTTGAAGAGTACGGAGTTATTACATCAGCTAAAGTTATCACAGATCGTGATTCCGGCAGATCCAAAGGTTACGGATTTGTTGAAATGGATGACGAAGAAGCTGCCAACAAAGCTATTGCTGAGTTGAATGGTGCTGAGTATGATGGAAGAACTATCTCTGTTTCTGAAGCAAAACCAAGACAGGAAAGACCCAGAAGAGAATTTAGTAATAACCGTGGCGGTGGCGGCGGTTATAACCGTAACAGATATTAATTCAATATCGATTGTTGAAAGAAGCCGTTCCGTTTGGGGCGGCTTTTTTTAATTGAGAATGAAATTCATTCAGAATCATTTCAATTTCACTCTCAATTCAAATTCACGTCAAGTAACAGTCCACTTCCCAACAAAATTCCAAAAATAATTACATTCCTTGAGCTTAAGGCTAGTATTTTGTTCAACTCTTTACCCTCTTTAATTTTACACATTTTTTCCCACGTGAAGAAATGAGGAATCAGATATAGGGCAGGAAGGAATGCTGTCAGGTACATATTAAAAGAGACGAAAAAGAGGCAAATACCCACAGCAATAATTCCATTCAGTAAATAAAAATATCTTCCGAACTTTTCTCCGAAAATGACAATGGTGGTTTTTTTCCTGGAAATCCGGTCTTGTTCCCGGTCTCTGTAATTGTTGGATACCAGGATATTCGTGGTGACAATTCCCATAGATAATCCACAAAGGTTTGTAGCTGTATTCCAGTCCAATGTTTGTGTGTAACAGGTAAAGCCAACGGGTATGATCCCATAAAAAAGGACAACACATATATCTCCCCAGCCTTTATATGCCAATGGATACGGACCTGCAGAATAAGCATATGCTCCTATACATACACACAGGCCTACCAGAATCATTTCCCATCCTGCATAATACACAATTCCCAGTCCTAACAGGCATCCGAAGGCCATCAGTTGTACGGATGCTTTCAACATGGATGCTGGTTCGATCCAACCCCGGGCAACAGCTCTTTCCGGTCCTAAACGATCCGGACGGTCACTTCCTTTTTTATAATCAAAATAATCGTTCAAAAAATTAGAAACGATTTGAGCGATTAATGCGAACAGAAAACAAATCAGTGCCGGAATCCATTTGAATTTTCCTTCATTGATTGTTAAGGCGCATCCAACCAGCACCGGCATAACGGATGCGGATAATGTTTTAGGACGTGCTGCTAAGATCCAGTATTTGAAAGTTGCATTTTTCATACCTTCAAAGGTAGTGATTTTATTGTTTTTTCGTACCTTTGACATTGAAACCTAAAAAAATAAGCATATGTTTTCTGGAATTATTGAAGAAGCAGCTGTTGTAACAGACTTGCAGTCAGATAAGGGAAATCTGCACATTACTGTAAAATCTTCTTTTGCAGACGAATTAAGAATTGATCAAAGTGTAGCTCATAATGGAGTTTGTTTAACGGTGGTTAGTAAAGATAAAGGTACTTATACGGTTACAGCCATCAAGGAAACCTTGGAAAGATCTAATCTGGGTTTGTTACAGCCGGGAGATAAAATCAATCTGGAGAGAAGTATGATCATGAATGGACGGTTGGACGGGCATATTGTCCAGGGCCATGTAGACCAGACTGCTGTATGTACGGAAGTAAAAGAAGCTGATGGAAGTTGGTATTTTACATTTTCTTATCCGTTTGATAAAGAGATGGCCAAACAAGGTTATATGACTGTAGAAAAAGGCTCTGTATGTGTAAATGGAGTCAGTCTCACTGTTTGTAACTCCAAAGATGACAGTTTCCAGGTAGCCATCATTCCTTATACTTACCAGTTTACTAATTTTCATCAAATCAAAAAGGGAACGGTTGTAAATCTGGAGTTTGATATCATTGGAAAATATATCAGTAAAATAAATACTTATAAATAATTGATATGAATGATTTTCTGGACCTGGTCGTGCATCGGCAAAGTGACAGGGCATTTGATATTTCCCGTTCTGTAGAAAAAGAAAAAATTGAATATATACTGGAGGCCGGTCGTTTGGCTCCTTCTGCCTGCAATGCACAACCCTGGCATTTTATTGTGGTGGATGAACCCGAATTAAAAAATAAAGTGGCAGACGCAACTTCTGCCAAATTATTAGGAATGAATCATTTTACCAAGCAGGCCCCGGTACATATTATCGTGGTGGAAGAATCTGTAAATCTTTCTTCCGGTTTTGGCGGATGGGTGAAAAATAAGCATTTTGCTCATCTGGATATTGGTATTGCTGCCGCACATATGGTACTGGCAGCCGAGTCCCAGGGATTGGGTACTTGTATCTTAGGCTGGTTTGACGAGACTAAAATGAGAAAACTCTTGAACATTCCCTCATCCAAACGTGTTTTATTGGATATCATCGTTGGTTATTCTTTACAGGAAACAAGAGAGAAAAAACGAAAAAGTTTCAATGAAGTTGTTTCCTGGAATAAATACGAATAACCGCTGCATATATGTACAAACCCTAATAAAAATCATTGTCGATAATCTATGAATAATTTCAAATTTTACAGTCCTACAGAGTTCGTTTTTGGCCGGAACACGGAAATAAATACCGGTAAGTTGCTGAAAAAATACGGAGCTACAAAAGTCCTGATTCATTATGGTGGAGGTTCAGTGGTTCGTAGCGGACTCTTGCAACGCATTGAATCTTATTTGCAGAATGATTTTATCGAATATGTTAAGTTGGGAGGGGTGCAACCCAATCCCACGGACCAAATGGTATATCAGGGTATTGATCTTTGCCGGAAAGAAAAAGTAGATTTTATACTGGCTGTAGGTGGAGGAAGTGTGATTGATTCTGCTAAAGCAATAGCAGCCGGAGTACCTTATGTTGGTGATTTCTGGAATTTTTTCGATGACAAAGTAACCGTAAATAAAGCTTTGAAGATCGGTGTTGTATTAACTATTTCCGCAGCAGGAAGTGAGGGTTCCGGTAATTCGGTTATAACTAAAAAAGATGGCATGCTAAAGCGTGGTATTTCCACGCCCTTATTGCGACCCGTTTTTTCTGTTATGAATCCTGAATTGACATATACCTTACCGCCTTTTCAAACAGCATGCGGTATTGCAGATATGATGGCGCATGTGATGGAAAGATATTTCAGCAATACTCCTGGTGGAGAGCTGACAGATCGTTTGTGTGAAGCTGTATTAACTACTGTCGTTAAAGAAGCCCCGGTAGTCATGTCTGAACCTGAAAATTATACAGCCCGGGCAAATATCATGTGGGCGGGTACACTTGCTCATAATGGTTTTTGTGGAGTAGGTAGAGAAGAAGATTGGGCCAGCCATAAACTGGAACATGAATTAAGCGCTTTTTATGATGTAGCTCACGGAGCCGGATTAGCGGTTATTTTTCCAGCCTGGGCTCAATATGTAGTAGATGCGAATGTAGATATTTTTGAGCAATTTGCTGTTCGCGTGTGGAGAATTCAACCTGGGAATAATAAAAAGGAGACAGCTCTGAAGGGAATTCAGGCAATGAAAGATTTCTTTACTTCCATACAATTGCCGGTAAATTTCAAACAATTGGGAGCTAAAACAGAAGATATAGATGAACTGATTGCACATTTACGAATCAATACTGGAGGGTCTTTGGGAGCATTGCAGAAATTGGATATGAAAGATGCAAGGAACATCTATGAGATAGCGGCAGGGGAGTGATGTTAGGAATTTTTTTAATTACGAATTACGAACTACGAATTACGAATTACGAATTACGAATTACGAATTAAATTTTCTTATCATTTTCAATTCTCGATATCCTTACCTCTTCTTATGTTTAACATTTCACAATACTGTGTAGGGGTGTACTGTGTGATTTGCTTGAATAACCGGTTGAAATAAGAGATATTTTCGAATGATAAATCATAGGCAATTTCATTGATAGCCTTATTTTCTACAATCAACATCAGTTGGGCTTTTTCAATTTTTTTCTGGTTAATGTATTTGATGGGAGTACATTTCATTTCTTTTTTGAACAACCGGATAAAATGATCATCTGTTAGATGACATATGTTTGATAATTGATTGATTCTTATCGATTTGTCTATGTTTTTCTGGATATGATTCAAAACTTTTACAATACGCTTGTCGGAAACATTTGTTTTCTGTGTGGCATGTTGTAAAAAACGGGATAACAATTGCAGCAGAATTCCTTTTGTTTCCAGAAAGGCATATTCCGGTTGCATAGTCTCTTCCGCAATATTCTTCAAAAGGGTGGGAGGGTTATCGTATGTTTTAGGATCGAATTGTTCTAATTCGCGTCCATGATTTATTTCCAGTAACCGGCTGATAAGCAAAGAGTCTGTTTGATTAGCCTCTATCTCTGTAGGAAAATCTAATTCTTCAAAAATACTGATATCTGCAGCATGTTTTTCATATACATGAATGTAGATATGTGAAAAATAAGTATCACACTCATAACTGTGTAATGTAAAAGAAGGTATCAAATATAAATGCCCGGGTTTCAATAATTGGGTGTGCTCCGGGAGATTTATTTTAGCATTTCCTTCTCTTACATAAAACAGCCGGATAAACGGACTGCTGATCCCTTTCCAGTTCCAATCTCCATTGTGAATGGAACCGCCGATGTTAAGTAAAATCAGATGCAGATTATCAATTTCTCTCATTTTCTTTCCTTTCTGCAAAAATAGAGGTTTCTTTGAAAGTATCACATATTTCTTCGTTCAAATTCGTGTTCAAAAAGCATTTAAAATAAAATTAGTAAAAGTCAAGATGACTTCTATATTTAAATATCGAAATAGTACTATTATATTGCCGGAATTATATAATGAAAAGATGCCTTATATCGTTTATTTTTGTCCTCAGGATGATTTTTACAGGAACGAATTGTACAGACCAGAATCAAAATAATTAAAAATTTGTTTGGATTCGCCTTCATTCATACCATTCGTGTCCAAAAAAGAATGTCAAACTTTCATTTAAATTATAATATCATGAAAACAAAAAGACTACAGGGCGAATGGCCGAAAATCGGTATTCGTCCGACAATCGATGGACGCATGGGTGGCGTTCGTGAATCGCTTGAAAATCAAACCATGAATCTGGCTAAGAGTGTGGTTGATTTATTGACATCTTCCCTGAAATATCCCGATGGAACTCCCGTGCAATGTGTAGTTGCTGATTCTACTATCGGAAGGGTTGCTGAAAGTGCAGCTTGTGCCGAAAAATTCAAAAGAGAAAATGTGGGAATTACTGTCTCGGTAACTCCTTGTTGGTGTTACGGCAGTGAGACCATGGATATGGATCCTCATACAGTGAAAGCTGTCTGGGGGTTTAACGGAACGGAACGTCCGGGTGCAGTATATCTGGCAGCCGTATTGGCCGGACATGCACAAAAAGGATTACCTGCTTTTGGAATCTACGGACATGACGTCCAGGATGCCGGTGATGCAACAATTCCGGGAGATGTGCGTGAAAAATTACTGCGTTTTGCCAAAGCTGCTATTGCTGTAGCTACCATGAAAGGTAAGTCATATCTGTCAGTTGGTTCTGTCAGTATGGGCATTGCCGGTTCTATTGTGAATACGGATTTCTTCCAGGAATATCTTGGTATGCGCAACGAAAGTGTAGATTCGAGCGAAATTATTCGCCGTATCAATGAAGGTATTTATGATAAGGATGAATATGCAAAAGCTTTGGCTTGGACTAAAGCCAACTGTAAGGAAGGAACAGATTTTAATAAAAAAGAAATACAGAAATCGCGGGATGGAAAAGATGCCGACTGGGAATTTGTTGTGAAAATGACATTGATTGTCCGTGATTTGATGACCGGTAATCCAAAGCTAAAAGAAATGGGATTCGGAGAAGAATCATTAGGACATAATGCAATTGTTTCCGGTTTCCAGGGACAACGTCAATGGACAGATCATTTTCCTAATGGTGATTTTACAGAAGCCATATTGAATTCTTCGTTTGACTGGAATGGTATCCGTCAGGCTTATGTGGTCGCCACTGAAAATGATTCACTGAATGGTGTAGCCATGCTTTTTGGACATTTGTTGACCAATACCGCTCAGATATTTTCCGATGTACGTACTTACTGGAGTCCGGAAGCGGTAGAACGGGTGACCGGTAAAAGATTGGAAGGAATGGCTGCAAATGGAATTATTCACCTGATCAATTCCGGTTCTACCAGTTTGGACGGTTCAGGTCATCAAAGAGATAAAGATGGTAATGTTGTCATGAAACCTTTCTGGGATATCAAACAGGAAGAAGCAGATGCTTGCCTGAATGCAACAACCTGGTATCCGGCCAATCGGGAATATTTCCGTGGGGGTGGTTATTCTTCCAACTTCCTGACACGTGGAGGGATGTCTTGTACGATGTCCCGTATCAATTGGATCAAAGGTCTGGGGCCGGTATTACAAATTGCCGAAGGCTGGACGGTTGATATACAGCCGGAAGTTCACCGGATTTTAAATGAACGCACCGACAAAACATGGCCTACCACATGGTTTGTTCCCCGCCTGACTGATCATTCTAATTTCAAGGATGTATATTCAGTGATGAACAATTGGGGTGCCAATCATGGTGCTGTAAGTTGCGGACATATTGGAGCTGATTTAATCACTCTGGCGTCCATGTTACGCATTCCTGTATGTATGCACAATGTCGACGAAAAAGATATTTTCCGTCCGGCTGCCTGGAATGCTTTTGGTATGGATAAAGAAGGGGCGGACTATAGGGCTTGTCAGACTTATGGGCCAATTTATAAATGAATTGAGAATTGAGAATTGAGAATGGAGAGTTGAGAATGGAGAATTAATAACAAAAATATACCTGTTCATCATTCACAATTCTCAATTGTAAAAATTATGAACTTAAAAGAAGGATATATAAAGGAGTTGGCAGAAGCCAGGAAACGTTTCTGCCAATTCCTGACGCTTAATCCCGAAACGCTGGAAGAATATAAATACTGGCATGACAGCCATCATATTTGGAAAGAAATTCCGGAGGGTATCAGGAAGGCGGGGATTTTGGATATGGAGATTTATGTCATAAATGATATGGCATTTATGATCATTGAAACTCCTGTCGATTTTGATTGGGATACAGCGTTCGGACGTTTGGCAACTTTTGAAAGGCAAGCTGAATGGGAAGATTTTGTCGCCCGTTTCCAAATCTCAAAAGAAGGTCTGCGTTCTGAAGAGAAGTGGCAGTTGGTAGAGCGGGTGTTTTCTCTTACAGAAGCGTTAATATAAAATAAAAACAAATCAACACGATGATAACAGAACAACAAATATCAGCATTTATAGAGCAAGCTCATCGCGTAGGAAAAGAACGCTTACAGCTTTGCAGCAGTGGAAATCTTTCCTGGAGGGTGAATGAAAATACAGCTTTGGTTTCCGGAACAGGTTCCTGGTTACCTCGTTTGCTCCCGGAAAATGTGGCTGTATGTGATATCGTTTCCGGAAAACAAGTGAGTGGTGCAAAACCTTCTATGGAAAGTACTTTTCATTTGGGCGTTTTGAGGCAGCGAAAAGATATGAATGTGGTACTACACTTTCAATCAGAATATGCAACTATCGTTTCCTGTATGAAAGAAAAACCCAAAAACTTTAATGTGGTTGCTGAAGTTCCGTGTTACTGCGGTAAAGAAATTCCCGTAATACCTTATTTCCGTCCTGGTTCTCCTGAATTGGCCAAAGCTGTGACAGAAGCGTTGACTGATCACGATGCAGTTATTATGAGTAAACACGGACAGGCTGTTTGTGGAAAAGATTTTGATGATGCTTTTCAGAAAGCAGTGTTCCTTGAAATGGCTTGCGGTATTATTGTACGTGCAGGACAAGGCAATTACCTGACATTAACAGATGATGAAATTGAAGATCTGGAAGTCTACATATTAGGTAAAAAATAAGCATTAAAACATAAGCAATCATTATCAATTAATGATTAACTTCGCATTCAATCTGGGGGACGGTAGCGGACGTGCTATTGTCTGTTGTTTTGAAGATAATTGCATCCTGCCGGATGATATTTTACGCTTTGGCAACCACTCAGTTCGTCTCAATGGAAGTATAATTCTAATAGAAAACCATAAACATGAATAGACATGAATAACACACAAAAACAAGGAATGTTTACCGGAAAAAACGGACAAAACTATTTGTTTCCTTTTATTTTGGTTACCGGATTGTTTCTATTGTGGGGATTTGCCCATAGTTTGCTGGATGTCCTGAACAAACATTTTCAGGATTCTTTGGAACTCACCAAAGCTCAATCGGGAGCTGTTCAGGCTTCTGCTTATGGAGCTTATTTCCTGATGGCTATTCCGGCCGGACTGATAGCCCGCAGGTTTGGCTATAAAACAGGTATTATTGTCGGCCTGAGCCTTTTTGCATTAGGCGCATTCGGATTTATTCCTGCTGTGGAAATAAATGCCTTCTGGGCGTTTTTATTAGGCCTGTTAATTTTGTTTTCCGGGTTGACATTCCTGGAAACAGTAGCCAATCCGTATACAATTGTACTCGGACCGCCGGAACGGGCTGCGAGCCGGATCAACCTGGCACAGACATTCAATGCGGTCGGTTGGATTTTAGGACCATTGGTCGGTTCAATTCTTATATTTAAGAATGATTCCGATAAATCTATTCTGACACTTTTCCTTGAGGCCATAGAAAAAGTATTTTTAGGTGTTCAAAGCGCTGTTGTCGAAGTTTCTACTGCAGTAGAAGAACATACTAGTAATTCTGCCCTGATATTGCCTTATGTAGCCTTAGGATCAATTGTCTTGCTGGTACTTCTTCTTTTTATTTTTGTCAAACTTCCGGAGATCAATCCCGGAGAAGATACACATGACACGCCTCTCAGTGGTGCTTCAGGAATGAATTTTTCTCAGAAACCACTGATTAAGCAAAAACATTTTGTATTTGCTGTTATTGCTCAATTTTTGTATGTTGCCGCACAAACGGGAATCGGAAGTTTCTTCATTAATTATACAATTGAAGTAAAAGAACTGAATCTGACGGAAATACAAGGAGGTCTCCTGTTAGGTCTTGGAGGCATGGCTTTGTTTGCCATTGGTCGTTTTCTCGGCAGCTTTATCATGAAATCAGTCAAACCGGGAATCTTATTAGGATTTTATGCCCTTATTAATTCTCTATTGACATTCATCGTTATTTTGAATCACAATAGATTTGGTGTTATTGCCCTGATAGGAACTTATTTATTTATGTCCATCATGTTTCCTTCCATATTTGCATTGGGTGTTAAGCATTTAGGAGAAAAAACAAAAACTGCAGCATCTATATTGGTATTGACAATTGTAGGTGGCGCCATCGCTCCTTCATTGATGGGATGGATAGGGGCTGATAATATGAATATCGGCTTTATTATACCGCTAGTATGCTTTTTGTTTATATCTTTCTTTGGATTTGTTGGAAGTAGGGTTTCTGTGAAAGATTGAGTTTTTCGTTTGATTTTAGGGGCATTCAATAAATAAAAACAGAATCCCAACTAATTTAAAATGAATCGGTTGGGATTCTGTTTTTATTTATTAACTTGCTTCAATAGAGTATTTTGAAAATCTGGTTGCCGGATTTTAGAATGTACACGCCTTTGGCAGAAAGGTCTATTTTTTCTTCGCTGCTTGTTGCCACACCCTGATAAACACCTATGCCGGAGAGGTTATATATACTCCATGATTCACCTGCAATAAGGCCGATGATATGCAATACTCCGTTTTGCACATATGTATTTATTCTGTTTGCCTGCAGATTGATATCGGTAGAAGCAGTTTCCTTGTAAAAGGTAGCTTTTATATTTCCGGATATTGTTTCTGTTGTCATTATGGCTGCATTGTATGTCAGGGTCAAAGTGACAGAGAAAGAGAAAGAGCCTTCTGATCCGTTCGGTTTGTCCTGATCTCCTGCGATTGCAGGTGTAATGTCTGTTACTATTGGCTGGAATCCGATATCGTGCGTTTCGTCGAACATCCCGTTAAGTGTATGGATTAGCCAGGCTTCTATCTCTGTTTCCGTATTGGCATTAGCTTGGTCTATTGTATAAATAGCAGTTTCAATAGCGGTTTTCGCTGCAGCAAAAGTTTCGGCATCCAGCGTAGCCTGAGTCTTTTGGAATGCAGCCGTGATAGTTACATCGTGAGTCGGCATAGAGAAGACACGGGTTGCATAGTTATCATTGCCGGTACCGATCAACGTTACTTTTTCATTTTCATCTTCAGTTTTATATGCCTCAATGGAAGCCAGTTCGTAGCCGGCGGTAATATTTGAGATCGTGAGTCTTACCTCTTCACCTGCCTCATATGCGGTTTTATTGGCTGTTACCTTGCCATTGGCAAAGGTAGCGAGGTTGACTGTGTAGGTAGTCGGGGCTTTATCCGTAAGAGTGATACCTCCCAGAACAAATCTTGGATGCATAGGAGGTTCTTCTCCTGTTGGTGCGAAATTCAATTGAAGTACCACCTCATATTGACCGGCGGTAATATTCATGTCTGTTGAAAACCATATTTCATTTTGGATAATCCCTGGTGAGATCTGCAAAAAAATGGCAATCGGACAGATGAAATTATCACCTTGCATCAACTCAATTACGCCGTTTTCTATCGTTTTTCCTGCATACTCAGCCAAAAACATTTCGTTCAATTGCACTCCCGCATCACCTAGCCGGCTGAGTGGAATCGGATTTTCAATATTTTCCCCAGGAGTATCGCGGTAACGGAAGCCCAGGATGTATTGATGGTCGCACCAGTTAGCAGGTTCCTTTTTTTCGACTATTTGTATGGAATACTCTTCCGTTTTTGTACCGTCGGCAGAGGTGATAGTGATGATATATGGTGCATCGGCAGGATTAAGACCACTGAATTTAGCCCCATAGGAATAACTGTCATAAATACTACCAAAAAATTTAAGTTCAAAATCAAGTTCTTGGGTATTGATTGTTGCAGACGCACCGACACTGGTATATATCGCACCACTGAAACCATCCTCGCTGATATTTGCCAAGGCGCCTTGAGGAAGAGTTAAGACAGCGTTTGTCTTCCCGTATTCAACATTTACTTCGCCATGTTGGGTTTCTCCTATGGAAGTGTCGTACCAGGTAAATTCTGCCCAACTGAGGCCGGTTTTGTCTCCGTTTGAGCTATTATTCACCGTAACAGTATAGTCCATTGTAGCAGTGCCGTTTACTGTTTTGCTTGCTGTTATAGGACCATCTGCTGCTATTATTCTAAGGGTAATGGGCTGTGTGAAATCGGCATTAAACGTAAACTCTTTTCCGATCATAGGTTCGCCGTCGTTGATGGCAAGGTAACCCTCTCCATTCAATTTTACAGTTGCTTCTGCATTTGCGAGGTTGCTGTGCCAATATCTCATGTGGACAGTGATTGTGCCGTTTTTGTCATACACAGACCCTTTTTGTTTGAAATAAGACTTTTCACTGTCATCTAAAGAAGATAGCCAGCTTTCTGTGATCGAAAATTCACTGATTGCCAGAGGTTTTATCGGTTCCGGTGGATTTCCGGCAATGATAGGCGAGAAGGAAAAGGGCCCTTCTGTGCCAAGTGTGTGTTTGTAAACATAATAAATATAATAGCGTCCCTCCGGAAGGTTGACGTTGAAATCTGCACTCAAACGTCCGCTGTTGGAAGGAAGAGTGATCTCTTTTTGATTATATCCGTCAAGTGTTGCAACAGTCTGTCCTGTCTCAGAGTTCACAACATAGAAATCGTATGTACATGGGATATTTACAATTGGTCTTCCATAGTGTTCCGCTTCGATATGAATTGTACTGGCGGTATTCGCCGGAACTCCGTATGGAGAAACGCTGATAGAGTAAAATATAGCAGGAGCTGCTATTGTCGGTGCAACGAAGATAATAGGAAGCAACGCTAAGAGCGCTACTGAAAGCCTGAATTTTGCTGTAGCTAAAGTAAGGATAGCGAATAGTATTTTACTTGAAAACCTATTGCCTGCATCGTGATTTGTTTTTTTAATTTTCATATTGCTAAGCAGTTTAATTGTTTTAGATCCACTTGTTATATTTCGTTTACCGAGGCGCTTTTTCATTCATTTTCTCTGTTTTTAGCATCAGTCCTGCTTCTTTGGAAAGAAGAGGTAGAATACTCAAATTTGGATGTGTGCAGCAAATATACGAAAGAACTTTTAATAAAGAGATATTAATAAATAAGTTTTTTAACATGGTTGATAAAGACAGGAATAGTCAGGATTTGAATAGTTCTAAAGATATTCTTTTAGTATAGTATTTATCTGTACGTTTTGTCGTAGTAATGAGTCGGTATTTGTTAAAAAAAATAGAGAAGTTCAATCTGAACTTCTCTATCTCGAGAGCGGAAGACGGGGC
>JAVBMQ010000035.1:0-9209 GCA_031552335.1 Bacteroidales bacterium
CGGTTTTTGATGCCAATCATATACTTCTCACAGACTTTTCAACCCGTATTTCTTTGAAATCGATTGATCTGGAAAAATTGGATATAAGGCTAAAGAAACTTATTTTAAAAGAAAAGAGTGGTTTTGAACTCAAAAATTTGCAATTAGCAATCCGGTCTGACAAAAAAAAAATATCACTCAAAAATTTTCTTCTGGAACTTCCTGCATCTAAAATAAAACTTCCTTCGGCATCAGTCGACTATACAGGTTATGAATTAAGTCAGTTGATTACAGATGGTACTTTCCTTTTTGAAGTAAAATCTGATATTTGTCCGGCTGATTTGCAAGCATTTTTTCTGCCATTAAAAGATTTGAAAGAGTCTTTTATTCTCAATGGAAATATTTCCGGAAAGTTACCCGCTGTTGAAGTGGATCAATTAGAAGTTTCTTACGGAAATTTTCTACATCTGAATACAAAAGCTTTTTTAAACGATTATATCCATTGGGATAAATCTGCTGTAAGATTATCTATCAAGAGTCTTTTTATAGATTCTGAAAGCATGAGTGGTATTTTCAAAGCATTTACAGGTAATCCTGAGGTACCGCAAATATTAAGAAATTTAGGAAAGGCTGAACTCTCAGGATATTTTTCCGGAACTCTTCCATTTATGGATCTGAAAGCTAATCTAAGCTCTAAACCCGGGAGTTTTGATCTTTATGGTACGGCAGGTTATCATTTTGAAAGTAAAAATAGTCGTTTTGATATTTCTTTACAAACAGAGCAGTTTAATTTAAATACGTTGATGCAAGATACTATTCTCGGAGATGTATCTTTGAAACTGACTGCAGCCGGAGATATAAATAGCGCCAACATAGATATCCGGTCACATTTAGATATAAATCATCTTACATTTAATAAATATGTATACCGGCATATTCTGGCTGATGCCTCTTATTCCAAAGATAGTATCTTTTTGAAAACATCATTTAACGATGTGAATGCAGACTTTTTCCTGGATGGAATGTATTTTACAGGGAAAAATAAGCAAGTTGCACATGGACGTGTGTATGCAAAAGTAGATGAACTTCAACTGGAAAAACTAAACTTGGTGAAAGATTTTCAACATGCAGATCTTAGTGCTATTATACACGGAGATATCACAGGAAATACTTTGGATGAATTGGCCGGATTTCTTTCATTAGACAGTCTTTCTTTCAAAAATGACAGAGGAGAATTCAAAGAGGATCAAATCCGGTTGACTTTGACCAATAATCCAGACAAATCAAAAGATATCCATTTAGATTCTGATATATTAAAAGGATCTGTTTCAGGGAAATATTCGTTGGAAACAATATCCACCTCTCTGAATAACATGTTTCATCAATATCTTCCCAGTCTGATACCGGAAATTAAGGTGAAGAAAAAGGCAGGTACCGACATGAATCTTGCTTTTTTTGTTGGAAATACAGAGAAAATATCGGAAGTGTTCGGCCTTTCATTTGCAGTTATTAAACCGGGGACTATCAACGGCACATACAAAGACACTTTAAATATATTGAATTTACAGGCTCGTTTTCCACAAATTAATGTAGGAAAAATGCTTTTATATGAGACGGATCTGGACATAAATTCTCATCCTGAATCCGGACAAATCAACACTTCCCTGCAAACTTTACAAATAGATACAGATACAACCAATTTGAAATTAGATATATTTGCCAGAAATGACAGCGTTGATACCAAACTTTCTTTTGTTAATGCCACTATGCCTCTGAACGGAAGTCTGGCTTTAGGAATCAAATTCATTGAAAACATGCTTCATAAAGCAACTTTTCCGGATACCTATATTAATTTTTATCCGACGAAAACCCATTTTAAGAATCAAGATTTTGAAGTCAAACCCTCTTTAATCACTATTATAGGTGATACCTATACAGTTCATGACTTTGAAATCATCCATCCTTCTATCGGAAATATCAGTATAGACGGAATTGTATCTCCCAATGAATCAGATACATTGAAGTTGGAATTTGAACATTTGCAATTATCTCCTTTGTCTGAAATGCTTAAATATCAGGGCGTTCCTTTCCGTGCGGAGGTCAACGGAAGTGTCATTATGAACAGGTTGTTGACTGCTCCCCGTATTATTACAGACAATTTTACATTCAAGGATATATATATAGAAAATAATTTGATCGGAGACCTGGACGTAAAAAGCGGTTGGAGTGAAAGACGTCAGGCTGCTTTGATAGGCATAAAATTCAGGCAAAGCAATGGACATACGTCAGATATTTCCGGGGTTGTTTTACCATCCAAAGACTCTCTTGCTATCAAGATGAACATAGATGCTATCCCGTTAAATTGGGCTCAGCCTTTTGTTAGAGATTTTCTTTTCGGAATGAGAGGGGAATTGGCTCTGAATCTTTCTGCCGGAGGAAAGTTGAGTAATCCTACTATTGACGGATCCTTATATATTAAAGATGGTGGTTTTGGCGTTAAAATGACTAATGTTCGCTATAAAATCTCCGATTCTATCCGGATAAAACCTAATATGCTTGATTTTCAGCGATTTGTAATTGCTGATCCTAATGGAAATACTTCTACGATTTCAGGAAATATTACCCATAAAAATTTCAAAACCTTCAATTCTGATGTCCGGATGGAATTGAAAAATTTTTTGATGCTCAGTAATCCTATTCAAACCGACAGTTTATTTTATGGGACATTAAAACTGAATGGATCGCTTGCTGTTACCGGAAATGAAAAAGGATTGGATGTAAAAGCATCCATCAAAAAAGGAACTTCCGGAAAAGTATATGTTCAACTCCCCGAATCAGAATCAGGAGCCAGCAGGTATAGTAATATTACCTATATCAATAATGAAGATGAAAAATTGAAACAGGAACAGGAAAAAGTAGCTCAGGAATTTACAAAAATGCTATCATCTGCAACGATTCCTATTAAATTGAATTTGGGAGCGGAAATAACACCCGATCTAACACTAGGGGTAATCATCAATCCGGTAACAAAAGATGCTGCTACCGTGAATGGTAACGGAAATATTACTTTTGACTACAATCTTCCTTCCGGAAGTATGAAACTTCTGGGGAGTTATACTGTTGAAGAAGGAAAATGTGTGCTTTCTCTCAAGAATATCACCTCTAAAACATTCACGATTCAAAAAGGAAGCACGGTTACTTTCAAGGGAGATCCGTTGAGCACTGCATTTAATATTTCGGCGATCTACACTTTACGAGCCGACTTAACATCTCTTGACGATTCATTTGCCAATGATATGTATCTTCCGACTACACGTGTACGTACGGATTGTATTTTGAACATTTCGGGAGATATCAACAAAATGAATATCTCATATAGTGTGAAAATTCCGGAAGTAGATGAAAGTGTACAAAGAAAAGTATCCAGTCTGATGTATTCTGACGATATCAGGATCAAGGAAGTTGCCTATTTACTTGCTTTAGGAAGTTTTTATCCTCCGGAAGGAAATCAGGGAACCAGTGTAAAAACAAGTATTTGGACCTCTCTGGCATCTTCAACTCTAAGTACTCAATTAAATAATCTCTTATCCGGAGTATTGAAAGAAAATTGGACAGTCGGCACCAGTTTTCGGTCAAATGATGATAGTTTTTCTGATATGGAAATGGATGTTAATGTATCTACCCGGTTATTTAACAACAGGTTAACCGTAAATACCAATCTCGGGTATAAAAACAACACCACTCGTCCGACAAACTTTACCGGAGATTTCCAGGCCGAATATAAATTGACCCGTACCGGAGAATTAAGCTTGAAAGCATATAATGTCACCAATGACGAATATTATCGACAGGCACTTACCACACAAGGAGTCGGAATTGTATACCGCAAGGAGAGCAAAACTTTCAAGGAGTTATTCAAAAAAACAATCAGAAGGATTACGGGCAACCGTCCCCAAAGAAACAATAAAACAGAAACTCTCAATAATGAGACAGAAGTAAAAGGCAGTAATGAACAAACAAATGATAATAATGGAAATGAAGAAAATAAATAAAATTCTGTTTATTGTTGTTTGCTTGTTATTCACAGCTTGTAGTATAACAAAAAATGTTCCGGAAGGAGAATATCTCCTGAACGACATGAATGTAAAAGTCGATACGAAAGACATAAAAGCCGTTGATCTGAAAGATTATGTGAAACAAAAGCCCAATTATGCAAAATTCAGGGTCAGGCTTTATAGTTTGGGAGACACTACAAACTGGTTTAAAAAATTTATCCGTAAAATGGGAGATGAACCGGTTATATATAATCCTTCTTCAGTTCCTCAATCCGTTAAAGAATTGCGGATAGCCATGGAAAACAAAGGTTATCTGAGTGCTGAAGTGAAAGCTATCACAGATACGATAAGTAAAAAGAGAATGAATGTTGAATATATAGTCACAGCTAATGAACCTTATAGGATTCGTGATTACCATATTGATATAAGTAGCAAAAAAGCAACTGCTTTCCTTAGTCGCTGGGAAAAACGGCGTCGGCAAAAACTCAAAGAAGGAACCATTTTCGATATATCCATTCTGGAAGAAGAACGTTCAAATACCAGCAAAATGTTACGTAATATAGGATATTATACTTTTTCTACAGATAATTTACATTATCTTGCTGATACTACGCTAAAATCGAATCAGGTAGATCTTACTTTGATACTTAGAGATACTACTGATTTTCGTCCGTATTATATTAATAAAGTCAGGGTCTTTAGCGGATATGATCCTTTGAGTGACAGGAGATTCCGAGCTGTAGACTCAACTAAATATAGAGATTTGGAAGTATTGTATGATAAAACACATTTTTTGAGGCCCCATGTGCTTTCTGATAATATCACTGTTGCACCCGGACAACTTTACAGTGAACGTAATTCAGAACAAACCTATAATCTGCTTAGTTCATTGAGCGCTGTCAGTAAGACCAACATAGAATATCAGGAAGTTCAAATCAATGATACTACAGCTTTAGATTGTAATATTTATCTCACACCCGGAAATATTCATGGTATTCAGATGGGACTGGATGGCACAAACAATGCGGGTGATTTGGGTGTTGCAAGTAACATTTCTTATACACATGGCAATATCTTTAATGGTTCGGAAACCTTCAATGTCAAGTTGCGGGGTGCATATGAATTTATAAGTGGAAGCAGTACATCTGATCTGGTTACCCACAATTATTATGAAGTCGGAGTAGGGACTTCCCTCCTATTTCCTAAGATCATATTTCCATTTTTAGGACATAAAATTAAACAAAAATTCAAAGCAAATACACAATTTGGCATTGGTTTCGATATACAAAAACGTCCCGAATATATTCGGGACTTCTTCAATGCAAACTGGAAATATAAATGGGAGAATCCTCAAAAACGTTTATCTCATTCATTGAATTTTTTAGACATCAACTTTGTCTTGATGCCTTATGAATCTGCTGAATTTCAGGAGTATATCAACCAAGAAGATAATTATCTTACAAAAATAAGTTATGACAATGTATTTACGGCCGGTACCGGATACAACGGTATATATAATAGTGCAAGAACAGCCAAGTATTTCCAACGTTTATATACCTTACGATATGGAGTTGAGTTATCCGGAAACTTACTGCAAGGACTATTCAGTCTGTTTAATGCTAATAAAAATGCAGATGGACAGTATCAGATACTCGGAAATCCTTTTGCCCAATATGTAAAAGGTGATTTTGATTTTTCTCAAACATACCAGATTTCAGAAAAGAACACCATTGCGTTACATGCTGGCGTTGGAGTGGCTTATCCTTACGGAAATTCAACTATCCTTCCTTTTGAAAAAAGATATTATGCCGGTGGACCCAATAGTGTAAGAGGCTGGAATACAAGAAATCTAGGTCCTGGTTCTTATTCAGGAGGAGGAGATGTTAGTACGCAAACAGGAGACTTGAGTGTACTTCTCAATGCCGAATTTCGGCATAAATTCATTCCATTACTGGAATTTGCTACTTTTATAGATGCAGGAAATATCTGGACCATACGTGATTATTCTAATCAGCCCGGAGGTCAAATCAAATTGGATACTTTTTACAAAGAAATAGCTATGGGGGTTGGTATCGGTCTGCGTTTAGATCTCAGCTTCCTGGTGATTCGCGTAGATGGTGGTAAAAAATTATACGATCCGGTACTTAAAGATAGTCATCCATGGGTTATTTTTGATAAATTCAAAGGCAATTCAGCTGTATATTTTGCCATTGGATATCCATTTTAATTTTAGAGAAATGATTAAAGAACTACATTACAGGTTACTTCCACAGGAAGCACAATCGGAAAAATTCCTTAAAGAGATAATTTCTATGGAAGAATCTATTCCTATTGACCATATACAAGCGGTTCGTATCATCAAACGATCCATTGACGCCAGACAAAAAACGGTTTATGTCAATCTTAAACTCCGGGTCTATATGAATGAATTACCGGAGGATGATGTGTTTTTAAAAACAGATTATCAAGATGTTTCAGAAGGTAAACCGGTAATTGTTGTCGGAGCCGGTCCTGCCGGACTTTTTGCTGCTTTACGGCTAATAGAATCAGGACATAAACCTATACTCATTGAAAGAGGAAAAAATGTACGGGAACGAAAAAAAGACATTGCCTTGATCAGCCGGGAACAACAAATCAATCCGGAATCCAATTATAGTTTTGGAGAAGGAGGAGCCGGAGCATACTCGGATGGTAAATTGTTTACCCGAAGTAAAAAAAGAGGTTCTGTTGAAAAGATATTGAATGTGTTGTGTCAACATGGAGCAAGTATATCCATTTTATCTGATGCGCATCCTCATATCGGAACCGATAAATTACCCGGTGTGATTGAAGAAATAAGAAAAACTATCCTGAAATGTGGTGGAGAAGTTCACTTTGAAACCCGGATGGATGCTTTGATCATCGAAAAGGGAGAAGTAAAAGGAATAGAAACAAATCAGGGAACATGCTTTTATGGTCCTGTTATTTTGGCTACAGGACATTCGGCGCGGGATGTGTATTATTGGCTACACAACAATCAGATTCCATTAGAAAGTAAAGGATTGGCAGTTGGTGTACGTCTGGAACATCCTCAGGAATTGATAGACCGCATCCAATATCATCATCCACAGGGACGGGGAAAATATCTTCCTGCTGCAGAATATAGTTATGTGACACAAGTCAAAAGACGGGGGGTATACTCTTTTTGTATGTGCCCGGGAGGTTTTGTAGTTCCGGCTGCCAGTGGTACCGAACAATTGGTTGTCAATGGCATGTCTCCAGCCAACCGTGGATCACGATGGGCTAATTCTGGTATGGTCGTTGAAATACATCCGGAAGATTTTCCCGAATATGCATTGTTTGGGCCTTTAGCATTGATGAAATTTCAGGAAAAACTGGAGGCCGATTGCTGGCAAAATGGAAATAGACAACAAACAGCTCCGGCACAAAGAATGGAAGATTTTGTCCGGAATAAATTATCGTCATCCCTTCCGGTGTCTTCTTATACTCCTGGATTGTTATCTTCTCCCCTTCATTTTTGGTTACCAGACATTATCAGCAGCCATTTGCGTGAAGGATTTCGTTCCTTTGCAAAAAATGCCCCTGGTTTTTTGACAAATGAAGCTGTAATGATTGGAGTGGAAACACGTACCTCCTCCCCTGTCCGGATCAGCCGGGATAGAGAAACCTTGGAACACATTAGCCTGAAAGGATTGTTTCCCAGCGGAGAAGGGGCCGGATATGCCGGAGGAATCGTATCGGCAGCTATAGATGGAGAAAGAGCTGCTGAAGCTGTCGATAAACTGATCTTCAGAAATTAAAAGTTCTTTATTATGCGACAAGGATTACCTACAGCCAAACAATTAGCCGGAATAGATTTTGTAACAACACTGCCTGCTCCTATCGTAGTGTTATCACCAATATTAACTCCGGGAAGGATAACAGATCCTCCTCCAACCCAAACATTATTACCGATTGTTACCGGGGCTGTATACGATTTCCAGAAAGGAAAATCACCTCCTTCGGCTTTAGAAAGCCGTTCTTCCGGATTTACCGGGTGCCCCACTGCATAAATTTGCACATTGGGACCGATACCGCAATTATTCCCAATCACAATTTTATTACAATCAAGGAAAACACAATTCATATTGATTTCACAATGGTTGCCGATATGGATATTTTCTCCGTAATCGACGAAAAACGGTGCAGATATCCAAATGTTATTTCCTTTTGAACCAAGCAATTGAGAAAGAATGTGGTTCAGCAATTCCTGATTTGTCGAATCTGCCTGATTGTATTCTTTCATCAGTTTTTTAGCCAAATGCCAACGAGTGATTAACTCTTCATCTCCAGGATCATACATTTCGCCGGCTAGCATTTTTTCTTTTTCTGTTTTCATAGATGTATAAATATTTCTTATGTGCCTTGCTTATAACAGTTTGTAAATAGAAAGAATATGAGCCACACTTCCTCCCAGGCAGAAAAGGTGAAATACAAAATGCATGTAAGGTTTACGAAGTGAATAAAAGATAGCACCTATTATGTAAGAAGCACCACCTCCAAGCAGCCACCAAAGAACTGACATAGTACCCCGTTCAACCAGGCAATCGGCAAAGGGCTTGATAGCAACTACAATAGCAATTCCCATGATGACATAACACAGAGTTTCCAGATGGCTATCCAAATAAATACACGCAAACACTCGTTACAGCCCATTGTGGTTCGATATTATGGGAAACCTTTGTTAACAGAAAATGAGAGGTAATCACTCCTAGTAAAATTCCTGTTCCGTGACTAAGTGTATTAGCTAATTCCTCACCATTAGTATATTGTTTCCTCATTACCTTATCTTATAATCAGCTTTTTTTCTATTATCAATCCTATATCTAATACAAATGTACAATACTAATGCCATTAACACAAGAAATAATATTGATTTTGTAACTGCTTTTAGTTTTTCATCCATATCTCAATTATCTTTACTTCTATTACATATCTGCCAAATCCCAGCAAAGACTTTCTACTGTATGTTTATTCAGTTCCTTTGTTTTTAGAATTTTGACTTTCTCTTCAAACAATTGAGGTTTGAAGTTCTTTTTCTGCCGTTTTACTTCAACAGCAACAGCACTCTTATCATCCAAATATACTCCCACAATATCAATCTCATTCTGATTCCCTTTTGGTTCCCACCACGAG
>JAVBMQ010000093.1:0-5537 GCA_031552335.1 Bacteroidales bacterium
TACTAAACCCTCCCCCCAACATCGAAAATCGGTTAAAAATGGTTACAAACAACCCGAAAAATATCCTCTGGGTACTTTTTCCCTGCATCATAAAAAAAGCGACTCCCATGATCATACCGGCGATGATTAATGCCCAGGACATTTGTCCTCCCACAATACCCTGTGATAAAGCAGCCATTAAACCGGCCTGCGGGGCGGAAAGTTCCTGACTTCCAAAACCACCCACATAACCTTTGGATAATCCCAGGTTGATGTCTCCCTGATTCAGAATAATCAGTACGCCAAACATAACGAATGCACAAACACCGGCACCGATTAAATCTCCTACCTGCATTTTCCAGGGCGTACCACCCAGGATATGTCCGGCTTTGAGATCCTGGAACATTTCTCCGGCAACAGCGGCAGCTACGCAAACAATGGCAGCTACACCTAAAACGGCAGCTACACCTCCATTGTGGCTGTCATCCACGCCTAAAGCAACCAATATCAAAGCAGTTACTACTAAAGCTGTAAGCGTCAATCCACTGATAGGATTGTTACTGGAGCCGATAATTCCAACCAGATATCCTGAAACTGCACAAAAGAAGAAGGAAAGTACAATGACAATAACGGCAGCAGCTAATGCAATCAGAAAGCCTGTGTTGAAAACCCATAAAGTAATCAGGAATGTAAGGATTGCTACACAACAAATCCCGATCAATACCCAGGATGATTTGAGGTCTTTATCTGTTCGCTCAACATCATTATTGGTTCCTTCGGCAGCTTTTTTTACATCAGTAATGGAGCGTTTTAGTCCGGTTAAGAGGCTTGTCCGCATGTTGTATAGTGTAAAACAGGCTGCAACTAACATACCTCCGATGGCAACAATTCTGACTACTTCTTTCCAAACAACAGTAGCTGCATTCATCCAGGCATCGGTAGACTCAGGAGATAGACTATTGACATCCACACCAGCGCCGGCTATATTTTGTACGAATCCGGTACCGGCCATAACAAGGAACATAGGAACCATTAATCCCCAGGCAAGAACAGATCCTGCAAAGTTCAGAGCAGAAAGGCGGGGTCCGATGATATATCCGACGCCCCAATATGCAGGGCTAATATTCGGTCCGCCTACCGCAAATCCTGCTTGTGTATTAAATCCTCCGGATAATTGAACTGTTCCTGATTTCAGGAAAGTCATCCATCCAGTGGCAAAAAGTTGGAGTTCTCCGGCAATTTTAATCAATGCTCCGGCAATCATTCCTCCGAATAAAAACTTGGAACCACCGCCGGAACTTCTTCCGGTTTTATGTATTTCTGCAGCAGCTACACTTTCTGGGAAAGGAAGCTCTTTATCTTCCACCATTACACGGCGAAGAAGAGCAACAAATAAAACACCGAGAAAACCTCCTGCGAGCAGGATGGCTGAGGCTGATAAATAAGATTCTAAAGAATTGAATTTTTCTCCTCCCCAGATGCCTGTGATATAAAAAGCGGGGAGTGTGAAGATGGCTCCGGCTGCGATTGATTCGCCAACAGAACCTACTGTACGGGTCAGATTTTCTTCTAAGATGCTTCCTTTAAAAAATTTCAGGAGAGCCATTCCGATAACAGCAGCGGGATAAGTAGCAGCAACGGTCATACCCGCTTTAAGACCTAAATAAGCATTGGCAGCGCCCAGAATAACAGATAGAATCAACCCAATGATTAAGGCGCGCAACGTAAATTCTTTCATATTTGTCCCGGATGGAACAAAAGGGACGAATTTTTTGTCTTCCATGGCGACGAGTTTTTTAGTTAGAAGTTAAGAATTAAAAGTTAAGAGTTAAGAATTAAAGATGAGAGTTCGTCAAAACAAACAACTCATAACTCTTAATTCTTAACTCATAATTAATTTTTATGCTTTTCCAGCTGAACCCAAAACGTTTTCAACTTTGTGCATGTACAGTTTGTTCAGACTATCTCGAGCTGGTCCCAAATATTTTCTTGGGTCGAATTCTGCAGGTTGAGTTGCAAATACTTCGCGAACAGCAGCAGTCATAGCCAAACGTCCGTCAGAGTCAATATTGATTTTACAAACAGCAGAAGCAGCAGCTTTGCGCAATTGTTCTTCAGGAATGCCGATAGCATCTTTCATCGCGCCACCATATTTGTTGATGATTGCCACCTGATCCTGTGGAACAGAAGAAGCTCCGTGAAGTACAATCGGGAATCCGGGGATTCTTTTTTCGATTTCTTCGAGGATGTCGAAGCGGAGAGGAGGGGGAACTAAGATACCATTGGCATCACGGGTACATTGTGCCGGGGTAAATTTGTTGGCTCCGTGAGAAGTGCCGATAGAAATAGCCAAAGAGTCTACTCCTGTTTTAGTTACGAAATCTTCTACTTCTTCCGGACGGGTATAAGTATGATGTTCAGCAACAACATCATCTTCTACTCCTGCAAGTACACCTAATTCACCTTCAACTGTAACATCGTGAGCATGTGCATATTCTACAACTTTACGGGTCAAAGCAATGTTGTCTTCATAAGAATGATGAGAACCGTCGATCATCACGGAAGAGAATCCCATATCAATACAACTTTTACATAATTCAAAAGTATCACCATGGTCTAAGTGAAGTACAATAGGAATGTTATAACCTAATTCTTTGGCATATTCCACAGCACCTTGTGCCATATAACGCAACAATGTCTGATTAGCGTATTTACGAGCACCACTGGATACCTGAAGGATGACAGGGGATTTTTTTTCAACACAAGCCTGTACGATAGCCTGCATTTGTTCCATGTTGTTGAAATTGAAAGCGGGAATGGCGTATTTACCTTCGAAAGCTTTCTTGAAAATTTCCTTGCTGTTGACAAGTCCTAATTCTTTGTAACTGACCATCTTTATTGATTTTAAATGATTTAATAGTAAAATTTCCCGCAAAGGTAGTAAATTTGTATGAATTATTCTTCCGGGAATATTTTTTCTGTAAATATTTTTTTTATTCGTTGTAAATGTCTAACTTTGCACACCAATTTTGAGGGAAAAACAGAAATAACACAAATAAAAATATAACAATGAAACAAGGACTTCATCCGGAAAGTTATCGTCCGGTCGTTTTTAAAGACATGTCGAATGAAGATATGTTTATTACACGTTCCACTATCAATACAAAAGAAACTATTGATATTGACGGAGTGACATATCCTTTGGTGAAAGTGGAAATCTCTAATACTTCACATCCTTTCTATACAGGAAAACAGAAGTTGGTGGATACTGCTGGTCGGGTAGATAAATTCATGAGCCGTTACGGAAAACGGATGGAAGCGAAAAAATAAGTTTCATCCCTTTTTTAAGATATTTGAAAAGCAAAAGCTTGGTTCCCCCCGGAGAGGAAAACAGGTTTTTGCTTTTTTTTGTTTCTAACCATTTCTAACCCGACTGTAGTGATAATTTTAATGACAAATGTTATATTTGCATTCAAAATATAATTATGACATCATGAAAAAACAATTTTTATTGGTATGCTTGTTGATCGTATCAACACCTTTAATTGTTGCACAGGAAGCAGATACTACTCAGCTTAAAGATCTTATGGGTATTATTTTCGGAGAAAAAAAAGAAGAAGAAAAAGAACCTTCCAGAAAGGAACGCCGCATAGAATTCGGTGCACTACCCTATGTCGCATCCAGTCCTTCGGCTGGAGTGAAATTTGGTGCTGTAACCAATGCTCATTATAGGATTGGTAATGATCCTATGACTAAAAAATCTGCAGGAACTGTATCTTTAGCATATACTACTAAAAATCAGTTGTTTTTCTATCTTCGGGATTTGACTTATTTTTCCAGAAATAAGTGGGCCGCAGATTTTGATATTCGTTATAACAATAACAATGAAAATACATACGGATTGGGAGGAGGTACTCCGAAAAGCGCTAAAGAACAACTTGATTTTAATACGATTCGTACAAATGTTTCCCTGATGTATGGAATACTCCCGGTTTTATATGTAGGAGGAGGTTTTAATTTTAATCGATATTATGATATTACAGGATATGCCGAGTCAGATGAGGATCCTTATTATCAATATAATACTTCTTTGGGAATAGATCCGGCTAAATCGGTAGCAGCCGGTTATAATATTTCAGCATTGTATGATACCAGAGATAATATAATCAATTCATATAGCGGAATTAATGCACGTGCTGTTTATTCTTCTTTAATGAAGATGTTGGGTTCAGATCAGGCATGGCAGCATCTTTGGTTAGAATTCAGGGCATTTCAAAGCCTGACAAAAAACCACCGTCATCGTTTGGCTTTCTGGGCCAATGCTTCCTTGATATTGGATGGAGATGTGCCTTATATGAATTTGCCAGCCACCGGTTATGATTTATTCGGAAAGTCATCATATGGTTATACCATTGGTCGTTTCCGGGGTGATAAACTGTTATTCAGCCAATTGGAATACCGGGTTGGAATTACCGATAATGATTTGATTGGAGCCGTGCTTTTTGCCAATGCTACCACTGTCTCAGCTCCTGATCATACCGTTAAACTTTTTCAATATATAGAACCAGCCGGAGGACTTGGCTTACGCATCAAACTAAATAAGTTTTCGAGAACCAATATTTCTGTGGATTATGCAATCGGAAAAAATTCTTCAGGGCTTTATATTGATATTGCAGAGACTTTTTAGTCGAAACTATTGTTTGTTTATAAGTTTTTTGTACCTTTGTGCCCGAATTACGCTGTCCTGTTGTGTAATGGTAGCACCGCAGATTCTGGTTCTGCTTGTCTGGGTTCGAATCCTAGCAGGACAACTTACAACCCCTAATTATCAAATGATTAGGGGTTTTTGTTTCTGAAAATATTTTCGTTTTATTTCAAAAATTCATTTTTAGGGTAAAAATCCAACCTATGGGAATGACAAATTTTTGTCGCTTTTGTCATCATTTTTTTTATCTTCCTCAAAATACATAGAATGATTTTGAGATTCAATTTTAACTATCTTTTTATTCATTTTGTTGTATATTAATACAACGATTATTATCTTTGTGCTATGAAACGGAAAATCATAGCGTATGAAGATTATTACAAGGATTTTTTTGATTCCCTTGATATAAAAACACAAGATAAAGTACTATATGGTTTAATGTTACTTCAAACGCAAGATAGATTACCGACGAAATTTGTTAAATTTATACGAGATGGCATTTTTGAACTTCGAATAGAATACAACAGCAATATTTACAGATTGTTCTTTTGCTTTGATGGAGATTGTATCATAATTCTGTTTAATGGATTCCAAAAGAAAACACAAAAGACACCTGCAAACTAAATTGAAAGAGCCATTCGATTAAAAAATGAATATTATGAACGGAAAGGAGAAGAAAATGAAGACCTTTGATGTAGATGCTCAAATAGATGCACGTTTTGGAAAAGAAGGAACACCTGAAAGAATAGAAGCTGAAGAAAAAGCTTTGGCATTCTTTGCTGGTAAAGTTATTGAAGATGCCAGGAAACAGGCTCATATTTCACAAGCTGAACTTGCCAGACGTATTGGAACC
>JAVBMQ010000160.1:0-7020 GCA_031552335.1 Bacteroidales bacterium
TTTTCGTCAAGCCACCTGTTTAGAACGGCTGAGGCAAAACGATGGCGAAGATCATAAACTCTGACATTCGGCAGTTTTTCCGCCGCAATACCCGGATTTGCTCCTGCCCAGCATTTCTTGAAAATACGCTCAATCTGGAGCGCGGTATATGCCTGTCCGTCCTGACGCGAGAAAAAGTATTCACTTGCACCGGCAAAAGCATTTCGGACAGCATCATACTTCCTTGCAAAGCCCAGCATATCTTCTGACATCACAACAATCCGGTCTTTTTTGCGCTTGGTTTTCGTAATAAAAATCTCGCCTGTTTTGAAGTTGATGTTTTTCTTCAAAAGCTCTCGTCCCTCATTCGGACGCAGCCCGCAGGTATAAATCAGCCTGAGCAAAACAGGAGCGATTTTGACGACAGACGGGTCAGCGGAAGTTTTAGACAAGCGATCCGCAGCGTAGAAAAGCCTTGATAGTTCATCATCGGTAAAGATATATGGTGTAAAGGCCTTTGGCTGAGAAACGTATTCCTCCGGAAGAATGTAAGCCTGCTTCCCGACGGCCGAAAGATATTTCCCGAATATACGGATTGATGTTGCCTTTGCAGCAAGGCCTCCACGGGATTTTTCCAGTTGTTCATTAATCCAGCCAAGCACGATTTCTTTGCTGAGAGAACCGGCATCAGGATGTGCGGAAGCTGCATATCTGTCAAAGTTCATAAGACTGGGTTCATGGGAGAGTTTTGAAAACCCAAGCGCTTCCCGGTAGGCAAGCATTGCGTCAAGGTCTGCGGCTAAGCCGCTGATAAATTTACTCATAATGACAGCACGCCCCTTTTCGGTTTGATACCATCAAAGCTGAGGGCGCATTCTTTCAAATGCTCGCTGTCCAGCGAAATATATTTCTTTGTTGAATCAATATCGCTGTCGCCTAAAATCTGTGCTACCATTGTTACCGGCGCGCCGGAGGTGACAAGGTTTTTTCCAAGAGAGCGCCTCAGTGAATGGAAGCCCATTCCGTCACCGGCATCTCTTGGAAGTCCGGCTCTTTTACGATAATAATCATAAATATCACCGATAGCCACACCGTTTGAAAACGGACGGAACGGCGGACGGATTCGTAAAAATACATTTTCATGCTCGTTTTGGGGACGAATTTTTAAGATGTATTCCGAAATGGCTTCGCCCACGTCTTTTGTCAGCGGCAGCGCCAATGACTTTCCGGTTTTGGATTGGACAAGTTTGATTTCGCCTTTCTTCCAATCAATATCGCAAAGCTTTAATTTTGCGATATCTATGGCACGAAGCCCCGTAATCGCACCGAGCAAAACCATTGCATAATCTCGTTTTCCCTGCGGTATCCGTCTGTCTATCATATTCAAAGTCATGGCAATATCGTTTTGCGAAACCGCCGGATACAGCCTGCTTTCACGCGAAACCGGAAATGCGAAAAGTCCGTCATAATTCTCAGAAGAATAACCTTTTACAAATAGATACTGATAAAGTTTCTTCATATATAGTTTTGCATTATGTACGCTGCTGCTCACCATGTGCTTCGAGCAATAAATCATAAATCCTTGCACCTCTTTTGCTCCAACGCAGGATAAGTCGGTATGACCTTCACGGATGAGCCAAGAAAAATATTTGCGGCCTATCCAAGTGATGTCACTTTTAGCCTTTGGGCTGACGTTTTCGCCGGGGATAAAATCTTCAAGGATTTTGCCATAATAATCATTCAGGACAAAACTCGAAACTTTAACAGGTGCCGACCACTCAAGCCTTCCGGTATCGTAGATTTCTGTCAGACGCTGAGCGCCTCGCTTGTACTTCCGGTATGTGAAAAGTGAAATCTCACCCTGATCAAAGCGCCTCTCAACCGTCCGCATATGTTCCGTTACAATATCGCGGTCAAATTTTTCTTTTTCCTGCCTTTCGTGCAGCCTTACGATTGGAAGAATGGAATGAACATAATCGTTCCAGGCAGAATACGGCGTAAGCCCGTACTCCTGCAATGCGGTCATCGTTCGTGATGCCAGCTCGCTGATATTTAGGGTATTCATAAAATACCGCCTTTCAATAAATTTGTCAGAGTTAATTTCTCTGCAAATCCATTATAAGGCGGCTTGATATGTTTCAATTTTTAATTCGAATTTTTATGGCGGCGGCGCTACGGATGGCATCGCTGCTGTTGTTTTATACTGTCTTTTTTATTCGAGGTTTTGAGTAGAAATCCTCTGTGGATAAGGGTTTGGTGGTTAATTCGAATTAAAATGCATTTCGAGTTAACGAATATGATTCCTCTCGCTTTTCTGTACATATCGTAAAATGGACTTCTCTGCGGATTATTGCGCTATATCTGGCATTTATGGTAATATTGTGATATAATAAAACATGACGAATGGAGGAATGAGTAATGTTTCCAATTTACATAATGATGATTGAAAATGACGACGATAGGACACTTGCGGAACATTTATATATTATATATAGAGATAAAGTCTACAATGTCGCTTACAAAAAGCTAAATAATGTTGCTGAATCAGAAGATGCTGTTTCAGAAACATTTGAAAGAGTAGTAAACCATATTTCAGATTTTCGTGATAAAAGCTGTAACGAAACCGAGGGGTCAATCGTTTTAATAGTTAAGAACATATGCATCGACAAACTGAGGAGGACGAAAAAAATAAAGTTCGTTTCAGTTGACGAAAAAATAAATATGGATGATGATATTTTTGAAACTGAGGATATTAGCAATATAGTAATTGATGAAGCAATGTATGAAAAAATATTGGATGAAGTAAATTCTTTAAGCGATGAATATAAAATTGTGGTAATGCTAAAATCAAAGGATTATTCAAATAAGGAGATATCCGAGATGTTGAACATATCCGAAGAAAATGTACGGGTAAGATACCACAGAGCCATTCAGAAACTAAAGAAAAAACTTATCCGAGGAGGCGAAGTAAATGAAGATGAATAAAAACGAACTGAATAATATGATTATCGAAAACATGATAAATCTTGCTGCGAAGGAATGTCTGCAAAAAGAAATTAATGAATTCAACGATGTATCTGATATGGAGAAACACACTTTTTCTCCGGCATTTGAAAAAAAGATGGAAAAACTGTTTAAGATAAAGCCTAAGAAACTTACAGTTAAATCAATAATGTCTGTCACAAAAAAAGTTGCTGTTGTTGTTATGATTGTCATTTCGCTGACTTTCGCAGGTCTTATGAGCGTGAAAGCATTCAGAGCAGAAGTCTATCGTATAGTCACTGAAATATATGAAAAATACATTGATATATTTTTCAAAAGTGATGATGAGTCTACCAAATCGCAAGTTAATAAAATTGAGGAAACATATCTCCCCTCGTATATTCCTGATAAATATGAGCGAAGTAATCTTATCATTTCTTTTATAAAAGTTATGGCTGAATATATCAATTCTAATGGTAATATGATTTTTTATGATCAGGGATTAATATCAGATGGCGGACCGTCAATTGATGGTGAAAATTATTCAATAAAAAATATTAAAATAAATGATATAAATGGGTCATTGTACATTTACAATGAAGAAACATTGGATAATAACCGATATTTTATTATTTGGTATGATGAAAAATATTACTATACTTTAAGCGGCAATATAGAACTAAGTGAACTTTTAAAAATGGCTGAGAGTTTGCAAAAAGAAAAATAAAAATATTTTAAAAAAGTTGTAACGGATTTGTTTTTCGTTCGTTTCAATTGATAGAGGGGTAAAAATATTCAAATGGGATATGACTTACTCTGAATAAAAAGAAAGAAAGAATGTCAATTGAAAGCAAAAAAAACCGTGGCACTTTCTCTCGCTTTAGCATTGCTTATCTGTATTATTTCTATTCCTGTCACAGCAGCTCCTATACAAGGTATCGTTACCCCTCAATGGACGAATACGAGCACCGTTGAATGTAAATTAGGTTTTACGGGGAGAGTGGCAAGCTGTGTGGCTCAGGTAACCGGAAATTCTGGAACTACCAAAATCGAATCAGTATTAACGCTTTACAAAAAGAATGGCACATCATGGGATTACGTAACTTCATGGTCGCAAAATTCAACAACGCAGTCAGTTACATATTCAAAGACTTATAAGGTGGACAGCGCGGGTACATACAAGTTAACTATTGATGCAACTGTCTATCGCAATGGCACTGGCGAACCTGTTTCCAAAAGCGTTGAAAAATCTTGCACCTAAAAACAAAAGATTATACGTTGAAAGTATTTATTGAATAATAATTTAAAATTAAGGAGAATTAAAATGAAAAAATCTTTATTATCTCTTCTGTTAGTTATGACATTATTAATAACAGGAGTATTATCTGTTAGTGGTGCTTCATTTTCTGATAAAGCATCCGATTCACAGTTCACTTTACAATTTGTTTTAAATGATGAAAATATTGGTATGAAAAAATTGGTTTTATCAAATATAAAAATTGATGTGTATTCATCAGAACAAACCGCTTTCGATTCAAAATCCAACATTACTGAATTTACTCATTCATATGTATATTCTGTGTACACAAATTCAAAAGGTTCAATAAATTTTACAAAACCATCAGATAATTTTTTAATATTGGTTGATGTAACTACTTTGCCTCAAAGTACAGGCATAGACAAACAGACAGTTTTTTATCATGCAGATCAAAAGAATGATATAATAACAATATCATCAATATCAGACATTAGCATTAAATATGATGAAACAGCTGAAAATGGAATAACAGTAAATGCATTAAATAAGAATGGACAAATAATTAATGCCGATTATTCAATTTCTGGTAGCACATTTGTAGAATCTCAAAAATCATTACTATCCGAAGATACATTTGAGATAGAAGGAAATGTCACCATAGGGGATATTGTTAAACCTTATGAATACGAAAAAAAATATGACACTGTTCAACGGCTTGATTATGTAATAAACGCAGCAGAAGAAAATGAAATATCAAAGTCAGAAGCTTTGAATTTTTACTTAGAAAGATGTTCAGAAGAGGGACCTTCAACCGAATTAATAACACAAATAGTTAAAATATATGAAGACCAATCTTTCTTTGAACAGCTACCAGAAGAAGTCCAAACATCTGCAATGGCGCTTCTTGCAGGCCCTACATATACAACACATAGAACATTTCCTTTAAACCCAACTAGTTCAGACTATTTTGTTATTCATTATGAAGGTAATGGACGCTCAAGTACAAGTACGCCTACATATGTAACACAATTGATGACTGCTTTAACTACTTCGCGAACAAGCTTAGTAACTAACTTATCATTACTGCAACCGAAAACAACGACTGGAAGATATGATGTATATGTTTCGACTGCATCAAATAGTAATCAAGCAGTTACAAGTTGTTATTCAGATAAAACATCATATTTAACAATGTACAATGCGAATTTAGATTCATCTTTGACTGTGTATGAACAAGGAACAGCAGCCCATGAATACTTTCATGCAATAACGAACACATATAGGTCTGTTGGAGAAATATCTTTATGGTTTTGTGAAGCGTTTGCAAATTGGGCGGGAGTTAGAGTATATGGTAAAAACACACTTAATATAACAGCTATAAATGCATTCTTAAACACCACGTATAGCCCATTAACTTCTACCACGAATAATAGACATTATGGAGAAGCTTTATTACCATTATATATTAAGCAAAATCATGGTGGTGATACTGCTATAAAGAATATAGTAAATCAATTGTCAACAACAAGCAATGAATTTACTGCGATTACTAATGGGATGAGTTCAGGTACTTTTGATTCTATGTTTCCAATGTTTTGTCAAGCAAATTATAAACCTATAACAAGTTATACAGAATCAACATCAAGTTGGAATAGTTCACCTTATATTTCACAATCATTTTCGTTAAGTGGCTATCCTAATAACGCTGGTATATATACAGTAGATAAAACTGCTTGCCATTATATGAATTTAGATGTACCATCTTCTGGTTCAAACTATAAATTAGATGTTACCATAAATATCACAAGCGGTACAGCCTCTAATTTAAAATGCAGATTAGTAATGACTGGAAGGTCATCTGGAACTCCAACTGGATGGGCTATGAATACATCTGGCACATTAGTTACATATAGCACGACTATGTCTCCAACTACATATAGCAAAGCTTGCGTATTGCTTCCTAATATAAGTACAAGCCAACAAGTTTCATATAAGTTAACAGTTGCAAGAAGTTAGTCTATCAATTATGTTTACGAAGAAAAATTTAAGAAAATCTATCTCATTATTTTTGATTACAATAGTTATTTTTATGTGTGGTTGTACAGCAAATAAGGAGCAATTTATGCCCGATGATTTCTATTTTATTTTCGAAGGAGGAAATTCGACAGACACATTTTTAACTTTACTCGACACTAAAAAAAGTATAATTGGCAGGGATTTATATACTGATTATATAAGTAGCAGTTATCATATACCTGAAAGTGAACTCAAAAAAATATATAACAATATTATTAAATATGAAATTAAAGATTTAAATAGTGAATCAACGTATAAAAGTGATAATATGACAATAATCCCAAATTATTACCACAAAATACTATTTAATATAGATAATGTTATATATACAGTTATATACGATGGCTCTATAGATTCTATAGACGATAAAAAAATAAAAAAATTGCTAATATTTCATAAATATATAATGGATTTTTACGAAAATACAGAAGAATACAAAGAATTCCCTAGACCCTCATTCCTCCCATATTAATTAAAATAAAGGGAGTGATTAAAAAAGGGTAGATAAGGAAAGAATAATACCAAAGAAAAGCATTTGGGGTATTATTAGATGATAGAGTTTAAAAATTGTAAAAATCAAATCACGGTAAATAATGTAATAAAGAGAAAAAAGCAGAGATATTTATGCAAAGAGTGCGGGTATAATTTCGTTATCGGAAACGCACATCAGAGTCCGCAAAAGCGGGCAAAGAAAGCGTTGGTTGCAATACTGTACGGATTAGGCA
>JAVBMQ010000184.1:0-16915 GCA_031552335.1 Bacteroidales bacterium
ATTTCGCCTGTTGGTTTGATATCCAGCCAGTCGGAACAAGAGACCAATACTCCTGAAAATAAAATTCCAAAGATTATATATTTCAATTTATTTTTCATATACAAATTATTTATCATCAATTAAAATCCGACTGAAACTCCTAACGTAAAATCCAGAGATCTGGGTGTAGTAGATTTGTCTTCACTAACCCCCATACTACCATAACCCACTTCAGGATCGACTCCCGTATATTTGGTAAAAGTCAACAAGTTATTGAAAGTCAAATAGAAACTCAACGTCTTCAATGAATACTGTTTCAGGAATGCAGGAGGCACAGCATAGTTAAATGTCAGATATTTGAAACGCAGGAAAGACCCATCTTCCACATAACGATCACTTGCTAACCAGTTATAACCGTAGTTATAAAGTGCACGCGGCATTTCCGTCACATCACCTTCCTTGCGCCATCTCCAGTTAGTAGCAACACTCTGATTGTCATCACCATACATATTTTCTGCATACATACGGGCTTTGTTTACAATTTTATTGCCATAACGGAAGTTAAAGAATAAATTACAGGAAAGTTGTTTCCAACGGAAAGTAGTACCAAATCCTCCGTTTAACAAGGGATTAGAGTTACCCAGATAAACAATATCCAATTCGTCTATATTACCATCATGGTTGATATCTTGATACATGGCGTCCCCGGCCTGGAATATATAATTCGCACCATTGGTAGCAAAATTATACATCATGGGTTTAGGAGTTCCGTCTTCGTTCATGACCACCTCATCATTACCATCCCGGACTACAGGAGCTGTTCCTTTTTCATAATTGGCGGCACTATATTGATATACTCCTTTGTAACGGAAACCATAAATAGAACCGTATGAATTGCCTTCCTGTATACGGGACAAATAGTTCCCATTCTTATAATCAAACGGAGAATTTTTAGAAGCCAGGATATCATCATCTAATTCAAGGAGCGTATTGATGGAGTTGGCCATATTGAAACTTGCGTCCACAGTAACCTGCCCTATGCTGACGAACTTATTGGCATGGAAATTCACTTCCCAACCTTCATTCTTCATTTTTCCTCCATTTTTGTATGTTATCTTGGAATAACCGGTTGAAGAAGGAATACCTGTGTCTTTAAACAACATATCATTGGTTTCTCTCCGGTAGACATTAAAATCAAATGTATACTTATAATCCAGAACTGCGATATCCGCTCCCAGGTTCACTTCGGTTACAGTTTCCCATCTTAAGTCAGATAATTTAATATTCTGTGGTGTAATGGTCTGTGCTCCGGCATAAGAACTCCACGGAGCATACCTGCTGAAGTGCAAGTATTCTGCACCCGGCTCATTACCACTGATACCCCAACTGGGACGGAATGAAAGCATATCCAACCAGTTATCAGAAAAATTCATAAATTTTTCGTCTGAAATATTCCATCTTAAAGAAACACCGGGAAAATTACCAAATTTATTATTTTCCCCGAATTTGGTAGAACCATCCCTTCTGATCGTGAAATCTGCAACATATTTTGATTGAAAAGAGTAGTGCAAACGACCTATCAAGCCCATATTGCGCCATTGTCCAATACCGGATGAACCTTCAAACATATAGTTGGAAGCAGAAGGATCCACATCAAAAGGCAACACATAACTTACCATACTCTGGTCATTAGAGCTACCTGAACTTGTCTGAATCTGTCCCACTAAAATCATACTATGATCTTTATTGGCAAATTGGGGTTGCCAGGTCATCTTATTTTCTGATTGAACCCCCATACTTTCCGAGTCATAGTCATCTCTTCTGTTTACATCAGGACTATCCCAAGAATCGGCAGTTACTTCTTTTGGCAGGAACTTCCGGGTTTTATCATTTCTCATATCCACAGAAACATAACCATTATAGCGTAAAATAGTCTTTTCCGGATCCAATAAGTCATATTGCAAACGCAATACCGGTTGTACCCGGTAAGATATTTTATCATTTGTTGCCAGATTAGCCAAGGCAACCGGGTTTCTCAACTCTTTCTGTGCATTATTGATGCCTGCTGATTTCTGGATATTATAATAAACATCCGTATTCACACCATTCTCTACCTGATTATATATAGCCAGGTTAGGCATTTTTTTATAAGCGATATCCAAAATACTTCTCTTATTGTTATCATTCCGGGTATCACTCCAATTGTATTGAAAATCAGAACGGGTGAATGCAATTTCAGAAGTAAACCTGATTCTTGAAGAAACATTGTAGTCCAGGTCCATACGGGATGTTACACGATTCATTCCCTGACCGATAATAGAACCTACCTGATCCATGTAACCGGCAGTAACACGGAATTTGGCTTTATCACCCCCTCCGGAAATAGTCAGGTAATGGTCGTTTGTATGACCAAACTGGATAACTTCACCCCTCCAGTCTGTATTATCATCATACATATATGCTTCTGAAAATTCTTCCTTAGACAGGTAGTTGAATTCTCTAACATTGGAGGCCTGGTTATCCTGAGATGGATTAAAATAAGCCTGTTTCATCAACATGGTATAGTCGTCTCCATTGAGCATCTTCATTCCTTTAGGTTGTTGAGAGCCAGAGAACTTATAAGTATAAGTAACCCTGGTCGGTCCTTTAACCCCTTTTTTGGTAGTGATTCTCAATACCCCATTGGCTCCTTTAGAACCCCAGATAGCTGTTGATGCGGCATCTTTCAATACCATAATTTCCTGGATATCATCAGGGTTGATATTCAAAAGGTCAGCAAACTGTTCTTCTGTAGCCGTAGCAAAGTCGAAACTCGGACTGATAGTAACTTCAAAAGGAATATCATTCAATACAACCAAGGGTTGAGTATTTCCGTTGATAGAAGATGCACCACGAATACGCATAGACATCCCTTTTCCTACTTCACCGGAACCTACGATATCCAAACCGGCAATACGTCCCTGCAAAGCGTCTTCAATAGATGCCACCTGAATACCTTCAAATTCTTTGGTATCAATTTTTTGCATCGCATAAGAAACCTCTCTCAAAGGAACATTCATACCTCCGTCACTAACAGTAGCAGAAGCTTTTATCACTACTTCCTGCAAAACATTACTTTCTTCCATCACGACTACGAAATTCCGTTTCGGGCCGATAGGTAAAATTTTGGTAACAAAACCAACATAAGAAAATCTCAATCTATTCTTTGAACTCTTAATTTTCAGGGAGAATTCTCCATTTATATCCGTAGATGTGCCACCAACAAAACGATCATTATTGTCAACCTCCGTCACAGTTACAGCCATCAACTCACCTTCGGTTGGAGATGATACCCTTCCAAGCACCATTTCTCCGCTTCCATCCTGGGCATACACCGACCGACAGCAAGCAATGAACCCAATCAGCAGGATAAATATTATTTTATTTTTCATATGTATATTAGAATTTATTATTCATTAGGATTTTTATAGTACAATACATTATCTATCTGATGTATTACAACATAAGAAGAAGTCGATATTGTTGTCACAGACTTATCAAACAAATAATCCCTTGCCATAATATTGTATAATCCTCCACTTGTTATTACTTTGACGGTACCACCCTGAGGATAATCAGGGCTTGACAAAGTAAGACCTGTACCATCACCTTGTACTTTCAGTTTATAAAACCTGTTTATCAACGGATTCATTGTTGCTGTTTCATATTCCCGGTTAACAGTTTCTCCTGAAACATAAACCGAATTATCCTGGAAGTGATAACGTATGAACTGATACAATTCTTCCATTGCCTCTGCACGTTCCAGAGAACCTTCCGGCAAAGCATCAATAAGCTCCCATGTTTTGATTTTTCCGCTGTTAATAGCAGCTCTCACAGCTTCATTCGACGGAATATACATTGTATAATTAAATGTATTAAAGAAAGCTACATTATAGTCGATAACAGTTCCGGTTTTATCTTTAGCAAAAACAACCCCGCCATAAGTTTTTTTAGGATGATTGTCATCGTAATAAACAATTGAATCTGCTCCTGAGCAAAGGTCGAAAAACTCTTTGAATTGCGGTTCTGTAGATAAAATACTATAAACAGAATGCAAAGCAGGCTGAAGCATTTCACTCATAAAGTAAGTATTACCATTTTGCATCGGATAAATTTTTGTTACTTTAGGAGAAGTACCCTGTTCTATATTACCCCCACTTTTAACTACCATATTAAGACCTTTGGTATCCCCTACCTGAAGAGTTCCTCCCCCTTTTGTCATATAATATTTCTTTCCATCTTCGATATTTCCGACAACTGTATGTCTGTCCAGAATATCCTGTAAAGCATTGGAAACTTCTCCTGCTGATGCGAGACGAAGACTATCCCCTGTTGTCAAATCATACACAGTAGCATTAACAACATCTTTCAGCTCATCATACCAGAACGCCCACCGTTCCTTCACCGGCTTAGCCATTGAAACAGGATTCACATAATTTGTCAAAGTTTCATCCGTAGGCACAATAAAACTGAATTTATTAACCATTGACAGAAGGTACAATTTAAACTGAAGACTTTCAACAGCTTTTCTGAAGATCCGAGTATTTGCAGACACAAGAACCGGTCCCCATACCGAAATATAATCTGTAGGCGGATATACTTTATTAGTCACATAAACCACACCATTGCTACAAATATGGGCATACCTGATATCTTCCGGTTTAACTCCCATTTTTGTACCTACAGGGTCTTCCAATGTAGAAAAACGGCTGGGAACAGAAGCCACAAAAGACTCCCTCATATGGTTATCTATGAAAGTATTCAATACATTATTCGGTACATTTTCCCATTTGCCATAACGAGCTTTCAAAAAGTCGCTCTCAGGAGAATTAAAGTAAGCTTCAAGCGCTTCATTAGTAGGAATAAACAACGCTGCCATATCGGTCTGCTTATTACTTGCAAATTCATAACTGTTCCATCCCGGATCAAACTTCAGTAAACCGGATTGTATAACATTATTCGGGTCTCTTGAAAATGTACTTGTAAAATACCTTTTCACAAAAATGGAGTCGACAAAATCCGGATGTGCATTCCGGTAAGACAATGTACTGGCCTGATCATAAAACGGGGCTGAAAAACGTTCCAGAAAACCACTAAAAAGAGAAATTTCCGAGTTTGTACGAACATATTGAGCCATATTATCCGGTGGGAACAATAAACTTTCCAACACATTAACATATCCGTTTTTACAAGTAATATCCCGTTCAACGATTTTAATATTAAAGATGTAGGCATCCTTTATAGAATTTCCATTTTTATCAAGAGAATAACCGATTGTTATTCCGGGACTGTTGGCATCCTTCTTTGTAATATATTTGAAATCTTCATTGGTGATGCCTTTCGAACTCATCTGCGGTGCCAAGAAATGCACCATTGTCCATTTGGAATTATCCCTCAATACATAAATTCCTTTATCATAAAAACGTGTCCAATAATTATTTTTAGGCAATTCTTCACCCGATTCAAAAGGAATACTGTCCAACACAGCAAGGTGAGTATCCCTTCTCATGGCTTGTCCCACTGCAGGAGGAGTGCCTCTTGTACTGGAAAGCATTTCAACCAGGTATGTTTCATCAATCATCCCGGCATAGAGGATGTTGGCAAGTTGAGTTTTGGAAAATTGTTCAAAGTTTTGAATCCCATAAGGATTATTGGCAAAAAACGCCTCAAAAGCTTCATCTTTTGCTACAAAAAGTGTTTTTGCACCGGTTTTCTTAAGCACTTCCGCATAACCGGCTTCATCAATCATACGTACATAATACGTATAATGTCCATCATTCTTAAGGTAGTCATAAATGCTTTCTCCCAGCCAGGCAGGCTCTTCATCATCATAATAATAATCATCCTCACATGAAGTAAAAAACAAGCTTCCACCCAATGCAAGCAGGGATGCAAACAATAAATACCTAATAGTCCATTTCTTTTTCATTGGCTATAAATATAAATTTAAAGTTAGTTAATTTACAATATTTCACAAATAAATCATTTATCAACAAGACATAAAATCTGCTAAATAAACTGTGCAAAGATATATCGTTTTTGAAAAATCCGCATAAAATAATCAATCAAATAGGGTAAAAATTCAGTCAATAAGGTCTAATTTTACATCTTTTACGTTAATTAATTAACTTGATTTATCTTTCAAAAATTGAATCAATCAAAAATATAAAACAAGGAACATTTAAGCATAATAAACATATATTACATTTTTTAAAATACAAAAAAAATAAAAGAATGCATTCTTTCCATATACATTCCAGTTAAAACTTGTCTTGACTTTTTTTTGAACGTGAATTTGAACGAATTAAAAATCAAGATAATTTCAATTATTACAAATTATGAAACTCCTTTCATGCCTTTATTAACCAATTAAAAAGCAGAAATTCTCTTTTTAGAAAAATCATATTCTCGAATAATTATATATCTTTGTAAAATAATCAAAGTGAATTTATTCCATTTATTTGCAATGATGAGAAAATTACATGTATTTTTATTCTATCTGATTTTTATTTCAACATCAAGTTTGGCCACTGAAGAAAAAATTCAAATTTCTTTTGAAGGTTTTCCTTACACCAACCAACTTCCTTCCAATACTGTACAAAGAGTATACCAAGATAACGACGGATATATGTGGTTTGGGACACTGGATGGGTTGTGTAGATACGACGCATATCATCTCAGGACTTTTCGCTCCGACATGTATAGACCTAATCTACTGAGCAACAATGAAATATTATGCATAACAGAAGATCAGGAAAATAATTTATGGTTTGGCACCAAAGAAGGGTTAAATATCCTCAATAAATCTAATTTCAAGATTACGCCATTCAATGATAGTATTGTTCAGGGAGAAAGAATCAATGGTTTGGCTTCCGATAAAGACGGGAACATGTGGATTGGTTTGCAAAACGGAACATTACTTAAGTACAATACACACAATCAGACAACAGACAAATACGTCAATGACCCTAAGAACAAAAGATCCATTCCGGAAGGTTCCATTAACTATATCTACCGGGATAACAGCAATAATATATGGATCATGTTTTGGAGAGATGGACTTTGTAAATATGACCCGAAAACAGACTCTTTTCAGCATTATCCGTTTCTGGGAGATACCAATAATCCCTTTCGTTTATATCAGGACAAGCAAAACAATTATTGGATTTGTACCTGGGGTGACGGTTTTTTCCACTTTGACCCAACGGCACCTAAGGACAAAATGTACACACCTTATACCATTTTAAAAGATGGGAAAAATGAATTGGAATCTACCTTCTTCAGTGTTATTCAAGATGATAAATATGGATATTTATGGCTTATGTCCTTATCCGGTCTTCATGTTTTAAATTATCAGGAAGATCATTCATTGCAAAAAATAGATATTTCCTCATATCAGAAAGGTACCAGCCGGATTTTCAGTGAAATCATCAAAGACAGAGATGGTAACCTTTGGATAGGTACATTCAGCGAAGGTATTATCCTGATCAATTTTGAGAAACCTCCTATTTTAACCTATCCGTTAGATGTCTTGAAACAGAAGTTGGGGTACACTCCAAGCATTAAAGCAATACAAAAAGATAAAGATGGATTGATCTGGCTCGGATTAAACAGGATCGGTTTGTGTTTTTATGACGACAATGCTAATTCAGCAACTCTTTATAAGGAAATACCTGAATTTATGCATATCCGGGAAATGGAAACGATCAATTGTATTCGTGAAATCAAAAGCCTCAACGAATACTGGGTTGCATGTAACGGCAGCTTGATTTATATCTTCAAAAAAAATGGTAAAAATAATATTTACTTATCAGAAACATTAAATCTCGGCTACAACAATGACACTCACTGCTATGGAGATAAAACAATATTTGAAGACAGACAAGGAAATGTATGGATCGGACTGGAGAAAGGGGTTCTTGTCAAATCCGCAGGAAAACCACTGAGAACAACCAGTCTGATTTCTTCCGTCACAGATATAACTCAAGATTCTGATGGTAATATCTGGGTCAGCAGTGAAAAAGACGGATTAATCACGTTGTCCCGGGAACAGAAATATTCAGTTAGCCGTACACTAAATAAAAAGACAAAAGAACTAAATTCCAGCAACATACAGGCTGTACATGGCCATTCCTCCGGGAATATATGGATTGGCACCAAAGAAGGAAGGATTATTACTTATGACAAAGAAAATCACACCTTTGAGGATGTCAGTAATCTTTGTGCGATGACAGGAGAAGCAATTCTGAATCTCACAGAAGATAATTATGGAAATATCTGGATATCAACCAATAAAAAAATCACCAAGTTCAATCCAAAATCCAATACTTCCATATATTATAGCAGTTCCGACGGAGTAGATATCTCTTTTATCATTGATGCATTTACAAACAATAAACATACAGGAGAGGTATTATTCGGAGGGAATAAAGGTTTTTGCTCATTCCTACCCTCAAACGGCCAGGTAATAAAAAGCAGTAAGCAGGCTAAAGTATGTATTTCTGATATCAGAATCAACAACCAATCTGTTTTTGATCCGGAAAGTTATGGCTCGTTTGATAATGCATCCAACAGATTGATGGTAGAACATACCGGGAAAAATATAGAATTTGAATTCTCCTCTCTCAATTATTCATTTCCCCATAGAATTCAATATGCCTATAAAATGGAAGGAGTGGATAATGAATGGATTTATGCCGTCAACAATCGCAGGTTTGCAAGCTACAACAATCTGGAAAGAGGTAATTATAGTTTCTTATTAAAAGCTACAGATGAAAATGGTGTCTGGAATGATGCGGTAACAATAGTGGAAATTTATAAAAAACCTGCATTTTATGAAAGCTGGTGGGCATATCTCTTTTATTTCCTCACTATAGCCACTTTGTTAGTTATTATCTACAGATTTTCCATTAATAAACTGAAACTCAGCGAAGAACTAAAAATTACACAAATCGAGAAAGAAAAAGCGGAAGAACTTACACAAACCAAGCTCCGATATTTCACCAACATTTCACATGAACTCCTTACACCATTAACGATTGTTTCCTGCCTGATAGAAGATCTGGAGGGTAGCAGTAAAAATAAATTCTGGCAGTTCAAAGTGATGAGATCAAACATCAATCGGTTGAAGAGGTTGCTCCAGCAGATTCTTGATTTCAGAAAAGTCGAAAGTGGAAATATGAAACTTAAAATCAAAGAAAATGATATTATTTTCTTTTTACGTCAGATATGTGATTTCAATTTCATGCCTCTTGTAAAAGAAAAGAAAATAAATTTTTCTTTCACATCTTCCGAAGACAAACTTGAGGCCTGGTTTGACGCAGACAAATTAGATAAAATCATTTTTAATCTTTTATCTAATGCATTCAAGTACACTCCCAATGGAGGTGACATTCAAGTGAATGTAGAACCAATTACCCGGGATGAAAACACATATGCCAGAATCATTGTAAGCGATACCGGAAAGGGCATTCCGGCTGATGACCTGGAAAATATTTTCACACGTTTTTTTTCCAATGAATTCACCAATTCTGTAGAAAGCAATGGAATAGGTCTTTCTTTGACCAAAGAGCTTATCGAAATGCATCACGGAACCATCAGAGTTGAAAGTGAATTGGGAAGCGGAACTTCCTTTATTATTGAATTTCCAATCAATAAAAACGCTTATAAAGAAAACGAATTGAGCGATGTTTCTCTTTCTGCCACTCAGGACGAAATGCTTTTCCCTGAAGAAGAGCTTTCTATTCAGGAAGAAAGTGATCACATCTTTCTGGAAGATGTCAATATTCTTGTTGTTGAAGATAACGAACACCTTCGATCTCTAATTAATAAAATATTCCACAAACGCTACCATACATTTTCTGCAGAAAACGGAAGGGCTGCATTGAAAATAATAGAAGAAAAACAGATTGATCTGGTCATCAGTGACGTTATTATGCCCGAGATGGACGGTCTGGAGTTATGTCGAATAATAAAGAATAATATTCCTACCTCTCATATAGAAGTATTACTGCTAACAGCAAAAAATTCTATCGACGATCGCATTGAATGTTATAATGCCGGTGCAGACGGATATATCTCAAAACCATTTGAACTCAAAGTGCTGGAAGCAAAAGTAAACAGTCTCATAAAAAACAAGAAACAAAAAATAGAAGGATTTAAATCTGATGTAGAACTGAATTTCTCCTCCCTGGAATATACTCCATTGGATAAAAAATTCCTCAATGATGCAGTTGCTGTTATCAAAGAACACATCTCTGAAAGCGACTTTGACCTGGGTAAGTTTGCTGATAAACTTAATATGTCAAAATCTTCCTTATACCGCAAAATAAAATCGCTCACAGGACTTTCGCCTGTAGAATTCACTAAAAATATCAAGTTAAAAAGAGCTTGTATACTGCTAAAAGAGCAACAAGGCAGCGTATCCGAAATCGCTTATGCTGTAGGGTTTTCAGATCCTAAATATTTTGCGGTGTGTTTCAAAAGCGAATTTGGCATGACACCTACAGAATATATAAAAACAGTGTGAAATTAATTGAGAATTGAGAATTAGCTGATGCACACGGAAAATAATTCTCAATTCTCAATTATTCTTAATCAAAGTATAATTCAAGTCGGAATCTATAATTTCCTTTTCCGGAGATAGCATTAATAAGGCATTCTGACGATTTGAGAATTGAACAAAATATCTGTATTTTTCTACACTCCCAGACAAATCCAGGGTATAAACCGTAGCATTCTTATCGTGCCCGAATCCCCTTTCTGTGTTCAGGATTCCCCTATTTACAAAAATAGGTATTTTCCCCTCATAAATCTGAGTCAATTCATACTCTGTGAAATTATTTGAAATGGCCAGAATAACCTTAATTCCTTTGCAATCAGCACAAGGAAGGACTCCTTTATATACTTCTCCCACCTGCATGGGAGGCATATTCTGTAAATATGTAGAAAAAGAAAGAGAATCATTTTGAGGTGATAGCATCACAATTTTTTCCATCTGGTTATCTTTAGGTAGTGTGAATAAGGAAAATGAACGTCTTTTGAAAACATTCTTTTTTGCCCCTTTTTGGAAGTCATATTTGATAAAAAAGCTATTTCCCTCTTTATTAATCTCCTCAACATCGATTTCCACATCTCTCTGGGATGGAGAAGATGTAATCATAATAACATAATCCAAATCGAAATCAGGAACAACAATATTCTCTTCTGTCGTCACTTGCGGAATCAGAATTGTTTCAAATTCCTCTTTATTCTGGAACAAAACAATATCTATCTCATTCCCTGTATTAGGAAAATTTTTAATGACATAATTTTGTAGTATCAAAGGAGTAACTGCAAACTGTTTTTCATTTTCTTTAGGCTTACATGCATTTATAATTAACAAAGAAATCAATAAAAGTAGCCAAAATTTTGTTTTCATAATACTTGCATTAAATCGTAACAATATGAAACAACGAAGTATGCTATTTTGTTTTGAGAAATCACATTTTTTTTATCACTTGTTTTATTTTTTCTTCTGTAGGCAAAGTTGCATCTATCCAATGAATCTTAAAACCCCGTCGTTCCATTCCCCGGAACCAGGTCATTTGACGCTTGGCAAACTGATGAATGGCTGTTTCCAATTGTACAAACATTTCATCATACGTAATTTGTCCTAACAAATATAAGGTTAAGAATTTATATTCCAATCCATAATATATCAAATTTTCGGAAGAGATCCCTGCATTCAACAATTGTCGGACCTCATCCAGCATACCTTCATCCAAACGTTTTTTTAGTCTTTGTGAAATTTTTTGTCGACGAAGTTCCCTGTCAATATACAAACCTACAATCAAACTATCAACAGGTTGGTATTCATTTGATTCTGGAGATTGGTTCTGATAATATTCTTCGATTTCTATCGCACGGATGGCTCGTTTAACCGAGTCTACATCTGTTTTATTATGTAAGGTTTTGTAAGATGCTAATATTTCTTCCAGTTCTTCAATTGATTTATCTTGTAATCGGATACGTAATTCCGGATTTTCAGGCACGGCCAACAATTTATATCCTTTCAATACAGATTCAATATAAAGCCCTGTGCCACCGCAAAAAACAACTTCTTTTCCCCGCTTTTGCACATCAATATACACCCGGTGAAAATCATGCTGATATTCAAAAACATTATATTTATATCCCGGATCGCAAATATCAATTAAATGATACGGTACCGGACGTCCGTCGACCATATAATCGTCCAGATCCTTCCCGGTACCTAGTGTCATTCCCCTGTATATCTGACGGGAATCGGCGCTGATGATTTCAGCGCCGATTCGGTCAGATAATACTGCAGCAAAAGCTGTTTTTCCGGAGGCTGTGGGACCTAAAACCGTGATCATATCATTTTTTCGATATTCCAGATATAAGCATGTAGCCCCTGAGACTCTGTCTGTATATCCAGAGCATGCAAAGCTTCCAACAATTTATCTACTTTTTCATCTTCAACAATTGTAATAAATGCCGAGTTCATGGTTGGCCAGGCATGATCTCCATAATGAGGTTCTCCCTTCTTAGTACCACGACCTTGTACACTTTCCCACAAAGTAAAGCCACGAATAGTATATTTTTCGAATATATCAAGAATACGATCTTTGTATGCCTGATTAAAAGGAATAAATACTGATTTCATATCAATGTTCAATTCTGTTTTTAGCAAATAATTTTTTCATTTTTCTCCGTTTTCTCTTCACTCCTGTTGCTCCGAAAATTGAATAAAGAGCTGGGACATATATCAATGTCAAAACGGTTGACAAGGTAAGACCTCCCACAATAGCAATACCCATAGGTTGCCACATTTCCGAACCGGCTCCTCTGGGGATAGCCATTGGGATCATACCCAGAACCGTAGTAGCTGTGGTCATAAGGATCGGACGCAACCTGGATTTTCCGGATAATATCACAGCCTTATCAATGGACAATCCCCGTTCGCGGTTCAGATTGATATAGTCAATAAACACAATACCGTTTTTCACTACAATACCAATCAACATCACCAAACCGATCATGGCCATCAAACTCATGGGTTGTCCGGTAAGCATCAAAGCAAGAAGCACTCCTCCTAATCCAAAACACAAAGACAAGAGAATAATAAACGGATAGGTAAGAGATTCAAACTGGGCCGCCATTACAATATAAACCAACAATATACAAAGAACCATGAGCAATATCAAATCGCCAGTCGTATCCTGTTGGTCTTCATACGTTCCTCCGATCTTGACACCAATTTCAGTAGGTATCTTCCCTTCTTTCTGCATATCAGCAATCACTTTATTGGCTCCTGCTACAACATCACTTAAAGCGGCATCATACAAAGAACCCTGTACTTTTATTACCCGTTGTCGGTTTTCCCTGTCAATCTGAGGCAATGAACTCTTTTCTATCACTTTACCCAACTCACGGATCCGGATAGGAATCCCTGCTGAATTATATACTGTGATATCTTCGATTGTTTCAATAGATTGTCTGTATTTTTCATCATATTGTACAATGATATCATATTCATCGCCATCTTCACGATATTTGGATGTAATCAAACCATTGATACGGTTCCTGACAAAGTTTGCTACTGTAGCTGAATTCAGACCATTCTCAGCCAGTTTCTCCCGATCAAAATCAATCTGATATTCCGTACGATAATCCTGACGGCTAATCACAAGGTCGCGCAAACCTTTTACATTAGCCAAACGATGTTTTAATTCGTCGGCAATGCGGTCAGTAATATCCAGACTGTATCCGTATATTTCAACATCCAGTGTACTGGCTCCTGTACCCATCATTCCGCCACTACCTCCCGGGGTTACAGTATATTTATACAATTCCGGCATATTGTCAAGATCTTTACGCAATTCATCTGCTATATCATATATCGTACGATCACGCTCGTTTGCATCCACACAACGAAGTCTCATAGATATAAGGTTAGTTGCATTGGCCTGCATAGCAGCATAAGTATTATTCTCATCAGCCTGTCCTACCGAAAAAGAACGCACATTGATTTCAGGATATTTAGCACTTAATAAACTGTCTATTTTCATAGCTGTGGTACGCGTAACTTCCATTCTTGTCCCTGTAGGAAGATATACATCTGTTGTAATCATGCTATTATCGGAAGCCGGCATAAAGTCAGACTTTACAAAGAATACAGAAAGAACGACAATAACTATAAAAAGTATCAAGCTTCCGATAAATGTTTTTTTTCTGTTACGAACAGCCAGATTAACCATTTTAGCATAAAAGACATCCAACCTGTCCAAAGCACGTTGAATCGGAGCATACAGACGGTCAAATGTTTTCCCTTGCGTATTGGTAAGCCTTAACAACTGGGCACAAAGCATAGGCGTTAATGTCAAAGCGACAGCAACAGATGTAATGATCATAATTGTAACCATCCATCCCAACTGTCCGAACATCACTCCTGCTAAACCGGTAACCATAGTCAACGGGAAAAACACTGCAACAATAGTCAATGTAGAAGCAATAACCGCCACCGCCACCTCGTTAGTCGCATAAATAGAAGCTTCTTTGGGTGTACTTCCCCGTTCAATATGCGTAGTTATATTCTCAAGCACAACAATGGCATCATCTACCACCATACCAATTGCAATGGAAATAGAAGAAAGCGATATAATATTCAGAGTTCCTCCCACACCCATCAGATAAATGAAGGAAACAACAAGTGAAATCGGAATAGAAAGGATAATGATGAATGTAGCACGCCATCTTCCGAGGAAGAAAACCACTACAATAATCACAAATAATCCGGCCAGCATAATAGTTTCCGTCAAAGAATTGATAGAATCTTCAATAAATTCGGAAGTGTCCATAACCAGCGACAATTGAACATCCGGAGGCAAAGTCTTCTGCAATTCCGGCATCATATCATTTACTTTCTTTGCAATAGACACCGTGTTGGAGCCTGATTGTTTTTGTACTACGATAAGAGCTCCTTTAACACCATTGGTATATGATTCCTGGATACGGGACTGAATAGTATCACTTATAGTTGCTACATCTCGCAGGTAAACATTTTTCCCATTATAGCTTCCCAGAACTATTCCTAATAATTGATCACTGGCTGTAAATTCACCTTCGACACGAAGCGCATAAGTTTCCGTTCCTATATCAAAGCTACCGGCAGGTACGTTCAGATTCTCCATCTGTATCACATTGGCTATGCGTTCCACAGTCAACTGGTATGCTTCCAGTTTTTCCGGAGCCACATTCACCTGCACCTGACGTTGAGGTGCACCCGAAATCGTCACAGCTCCTACCCCATTGACACGGTTCAAGGGATTCCCTATCTTATCATCCAGAATTTTATACAAAGAATTTACACTTTCCTTAGCAGTAGCAGAATAGATCACCACCGGAATCATATCCATACTGAATTTGAATATGATAGGATTACTGATCTCGTCCGGGAGCTGGGACTTTACCATGTCCAGTTTATCCCTTACATCATTGGTTGCAATATCAATATTGGTTCCATAATTGAACTCAAGTGTCACAAGCGACATATTGTCTTTTGATTGAGATGTAATTTTTTTCAGGTTTTCACAAGAGTTCAATACATCTTCAATCGGGCGGGTTACATTAGTTTCAATATCCGAAGCGCTGGCTCCGGCATATGCGGTAATAACTGTAAGCTGATTGGTTTCTATATCTGGAAACAAGTCGACCGGCAGACGGGTAAGCGAAAACAAACCCATGATGGCGACTCCCACAAAAATCAAAGCTGTCGTTACCGGTTTTTTTACTGCGCTTTCGTATATACTCATACTTGAATAATTAAGAATTAAAAATTAAGAACAGGCGATTTCCATCCTTATCCTTAATTTTTTATTTTTCGTTTATAATTTCTACTGGTGTTCCATCTATCAAACGGGATTGTCCGCTGGTTACGACAATATTTCCGTCACTCACTCCGGATAAAATTTCATATTGATCACCCAGGCGTTGCCCTAATTCCACGTTACGACGTTTTGCCACATTGTTTTCAACTACGAATACATACTTGTCATTAGATCCGGCTTGTTTCTGTACACACATATCAGGAACAACAATACTGTTACCTGTTCCGAAGTTTAAAGTTACACGAGCATACATACCCGGACGAACATGCATATTGCTGTTATTGATGGCGACCTCTACCCCAAAAGTATGAGTCGACGCGTCAATCGTAGGATAAATCAAACTTACTTTTCCTGTAAAATTTTCATTTTCATAGACATCCAATTTTATATCTACCGGCATGCCCACTTTCACATGAGAAAATTCCGATTCAGACACATTAATGATTGCCTTCAAAGGATTCAGTTGTTGTACGGTCAGAATAGGTTGAGCAGCAAAAACGTCACCATTATCATAATTACGATTGGTGATAATCCCTGTGATGGGGCTTCTCAACTGCGTATTTTGTTGCAAATTACCGATAGCGGCAGTCAATACATCTATCTGAGTCTTTATTTGATCAACCTGCTGCTGAGCGATAGCACCCACTTTCAGCAATTCAGTATAACGTTCATAATCCTTTTTCAGATTTTCCAACTGAGTATTTTGTTGAGTTAAAGAAGAAGACTCCATTTGCACCAACACTTGACCTTTAGATACACGATCACCAATTTCCACATATATTTTTTCAATACGAGCTGGAATGGCCGGAGTAATCTGATTGATCACATCACCTTTCACATTAGCCGTATAGGTAGATAACTTTTCTACAGGTTTTAATTGAGCAACTGTAGTTGTCACTTTAACTTTTTCTGTCTGCTGATTTTCAGCATCGTCCTTTTTCCCGGAACAAGAAATCAGGAACCCTAAAGTCAAAAGCGGCAATAGCCTTAATAAGTTCTTTGTTTTC
>JAVBMQ010000198.1:0-5205 GCA_031552335.1 Bacteroidales bacterium
CATACTGTGACAGTGATTGCCAGGTTGGCGAATAAATACCCTCCTGCATAACTTCTTCTGATTGCGAAACGACAGTTTGTCCTTTCAGATTCGAAAAAATGCTACATATTCCGATGAAGCATAGACATTTAAAGTACTTTGTTTTCATGGTATTCCAAGTTTTTCAGCAGATACTAAATTATAATTCCAAAATTACAGATTACAAACTGAATTATTTTTATTCATTATCGGGCAAAAATTGTACTTTATCGATATTATTAGTTACTTTTATAGCAAAATAATTTCGATAATGAATAAGAAAGAGCTACTAAGGAATTTCATTTTATTAAACATAGGCTACGCTTATCATAATGCGGATTGGAACTGGAAATCTGTACATAGCCCTTTTGCCAGAATACATTATGTAAAGAGCGGAACGGCAAAGATTATCAGGGAAGATGGCGTTTTCGAACTCAAAAAAGATCATCTTTACCTGACTCCTTCTTATATGAGACATACATATGAATGTGACAGCATTCTGGAATTATACTATATTCATATTTATGAAGATCCGGGAAAAAATCTGAGTATCTTCGACCTTATTAATTTTCCTGTAGAAATCGAATCAGACTCTTTAGATATCCAGTTGATCGAACGGCTTATCAAAATAAATCCGGGAAGGGAATTAAAATATTATGATCCCAGAATTTATGATAATTCCGCTACAGTTGCTTACAATATGGCTCTCCAGCAAAAAAGTCCTCTGGCTTTCGAAATGGAAACCCAAGGTATTATTGCTCAACTCTTTTCCCGCTTTTTAGCTCATGCTATTTACAAAAACGAACATATTGAAGAGCGGATATTGAAAACACTTTTCTACATTCATAAAAATATAGATAAACCTATTGATATCGATCATCTGGCAGAGATCTGTTTTCTGACAAAAGATCATTTCATCCGGCTTTTCAAAAAAGAGGTAAATTGTACGCCGGGCAAATACATTAATAAAAAGAAAATAGAGGCCGCTCAATTACAGATTCTGATTGATAATACCAGAAGTATAAAGGATATTGCTTATGGTTTAGGGTTTGATAATCTTTCATACTTCAACCGGTTGTTTTCTAAGATTACAGGGGAAAGTCCGGGAAGGTATAAGAAGAAAATGGAGGCTTAATACTCTTCAACAGCATAAAATCATTTAAAATAATCATTCAACCGTAAGAAAAACCAACGAATGAGGCGGAAGTGTTACCTTCGAGTCATTCACTACAAATGATTTATTTACAGGTACTACCCGATTTTCAGCTCCTATATCATTATAATCATCCGGACTGCTTCCACTTAATACTTTTCCTTCTATTTTCTTCACATCTTTCTTCCCCATACCTTCAAGATCAAGTTTGAGTTCAACTTGCTTAGCCGGATCTTTATTAATAATAGCGTAAACATAACGTTTCTTCGCTTTGTCGGAAGTTAATATTACATCAAGAACATCCGTTGAGCGGTTTTTATGAACAAGTTGCTCTGCGGAAGTTGATACGGGAACAATCATTTCTTCCAGAAAATTGGCATACATATATAAAGTATGGAAAGTGGTACGTTTAAGAATACCTTCAGGATGTACGAAAATAGCTCCTCGTGTATTGATTATCGGTGAAAAACAGGCAATTTCCACAATGTCAGCATTCCGTAGACAGGAGTTGAGGAAACAAGCCGAAAAAAGTGCATCCGCCATTGTGTATGTAGACTGTATATCATTTTTCCTGCGGGCTTCTATTTCAAAACCCCGGCGAAAATCTCCATGCCAGGGATGATGCCAGTTACGGAGATTCCATTCATCATAAGCAATTTTGATCTTTCCACCACCATAACCGGCTTCTTTAAGAATTTCAATCGCTTTTTGTATATCCTGTTCGGGGGCATTGGATTTAACCATACAGTCTAAATATGGGGAAATATTGTTTACATGAAAAGCCGGATCCCAATAACCATGTATTGAAATATAATCAAGGTGTTTACCGGCGGCCTTGAGTAATGGCATAGTCCAGTCTTTATTGGAAGTGGCAGCAGCGAAAAGTTTAGCATCTTTGGTCACACTGCGCATCAGTTTGGCTGATTCCCGTACCATCGGTCCCCATTCTTCAACCGTCCGTGCACCCAATTCATGTCCTCCCCAGTTTTCATTGCCAACACTCCAGTATTTTACATTGTATGGTTCTTTATGGCCATTCTTTTCCCGCATTTTAGCATATTTTCCTACGGTAAGGTTGCAATATTCAACCCAATCGCTCATTTCTTCGGGTGTACCGGTTCCTGCATTGGTGCAAATAAAAGGCTCTGCACCGATTTTCTTGCACCAAGCTATAAATTCATCAGTACCGAAAGTATTCGGATCTTCTACCTGCCAGGTTTTATCGTAGACAGGAATCCGCTCCTGACCAATGCCATCCAACCAATGATAAGTTGAAGCAAAACAACCGCCCGGCCAGCGAACAATAGGGATTTTTAATTCTTTCAGCGCTTCAATCACATCAGTCCTGAATCCGTCATTGTCTGAAAACTTTGAATTCGGATCAAAAATTCCTCCATATACCTGATTATCAAAATGTTCAATAAACTGACCGAAGATCATTTTATTATACTTTATTCTTTCCTGATTAGGAAGAATTTGTACTTTGTTTTCAGGACTCGAAACATTATTTTCCGAAACTCCTGCGGCTGTTAATGTTGACAAATTTGTCAATACCGGAAAAAGCAAAATAGCCAGATAAAAAAAATTATTTCTCATTGTTTATATTGAAGTTATTTAATAAGAAACTGTTTAAATGTAATACTTAAACTTGTATTGACTTTCTTTTTTTATTGCGTCTTAACTATTTTAAACAGCTGATTATCAATTACAACAAAATAAATTCCCTTTTGTAAATCATGTACATAGACCGTTTCATGATCTGAAGTACAAGTTTTCTGTAATATTAACCTTCCACTTATATCAATCAGACGAAGTGTTTTACCTGTAGCGTCAGTCACAATAAAATGTGTATCAACCAAAGTTGGGAAAATACCCGGCATTACCTTCAATCCTGTCAATCCTGTCAGATCTGAATTTGAAGCATTAAATGTTGGAGCTTGAATTTTCCAATCATCGCTTCCATCCGGAACACGGGAATAACTCATATTTTTTGTTAATGCAGGAAATGTTACTTCATCTACGATAACCAGGTTTCCAAGCGGGTCTTTTCTTGATAGGATAATATCCTCGCCATCTTTGCTCAAATTGAAATCAACATGTAAAACGCCTTGCTCCGGTTGGCTGTCTGCCCAAATAATGATTCGTCCTTTCGCAGGGATAAGCGTTTTATCCAAATCGGTGGAAGGTATTTGTGACAACTCCGGATTTGATGTTTTATCCGACAAATACCATCCGGCGATATTAATATCTTTATCTCCAGGGTTGTATAGCTCTATATAATCATCATACTCGTCATACTCATCCGTTACAAAAGAGTTCGTTGCCACAATTTCATTAATTTTTATAATAGAATTTCTATGTGGGTCAATAATTTCTGCATCTTCATAAATGGCTTTCAATTTAAAATCGCCTCCTAAAACCGTTGTATAAACAGGTTCTTCGATAATCTGGTTCTGACCGGTGGTTATGGAATTATATGTCAATTGCAAATCGAAAATCAAATCAGAACTATTAATCTTATCCTGATGCACCTCAACAGCGATCAGATTATCTCCTTCTTTCAACAGATTCTTAGGTACTGAAAATTCAACTGTTTCACCATTATTATATGTGATTGCCGTTGTATTAAATGTCAAGGCACCTGCCGGAAGATTATAACGCCCTATCTCTGTTCCATTTACATATACACATGCGCCATCATCAACATATACTGTCAATACAAAATCACTTTTAGAGCCTAATTCTGTAATGTTTATTTTTTTCCGGAAATAAGCTGTCAGATATTTGTTATTTGGATCATCGCCATAATTGATAATTGTTGAAACGGTTGGGAATCTCTCTCCATAGCCTAATTGTGCTTCGCCTTGTTGCCATGAATCATCCGTATAATCTGCTGTTTGCCAGTTACTGGCAGGCATTCCGTTTTTATCCCAATAATTCCAGATACTTCCCATAGGCAGAACTGTTTTACTACTTCCTCCTCCGTCAGTATCCAATACCCAATGCTTAAACCGGTACCCTGTAATATCCTGAGGTTCTATTGTTACTTCACGATTTTTAAACGACTTCAACGATATGGTATTATCAATAATTTCTTCAGAATTAAATTTATAACGGGCATTATCAATATTTGAGCTGATATGAATTGTCTGGACAGAAGTGGAACTGAAATATTGTTTACCAATAAATTCCAACATCTTTGCAGGACGATAGGAAGAAAAAGTTTTCATCCGGGTTAACTGCGAACTCAGGCTTCCTCCATATCTTTGAGAATGGTATGTAAACTCATTCATTATTTTAGAAGAAATACTATCCATGATGTGATCAACCCTCTTGGTTTCAAAGGTGGAAGAAAGATGGATGCAATAACGATCAATAAATTGATTTCTGAAATCCGTATTAGTCATCAAGCGACTGAAAATAACAGAAGAAGGTACCCGGTTATAATTTTTAAATTTGTCGGTTGCATTCAGAGCCAGATTCAATGTGTTTTCTGAATAATTTTCCGAATACAGGCTGAACCCAAAATCCGTATCAAACAGCATCCAACGCCATTTGCCATTTGTTTTTTTCTTCCATAATTTCATGTTGTTGTGTGGCCAGTCGGTATTGGCATAATACATCTGCGCCATAAAATAATCCATGAAATTGTCTATATCCATCATTTGTTTCACTTGATCATAAACAGCTGCATTTGAAATATTGTTATTTTGGACATAATCGCTTAACTCCTTAAATGGCGCATCATAAGTTTCAGACTGTTCAATCAAATAAAAATCTTCTTCATCCAATCCGTAATTTGAGTATAAATAATCTTTACTGGTACGTTCCCTGATATTCATTATTCCTTTATATTCTGCATTCAGGAAACAAACAGCCGGTTCATAAGCCTGATAATCTATATTCATGCGTCCGATAATAAGTGACTGCATAAAGGCATCACGCATCATAGTACTCCCGAAATCATTTCCTGAGTTACGAAGTTGAATATCCTTGTATTTTTGATTGGGTTTTGAAGTGAAAAAATCATAGCG
>JAVBMQ010000100.1:0-13939 GCA_031552335.1 Bacteroidales bacterium
CTTTCGATTATCAAATCGGCGGACAAATAACTTCTGTCAGCAACAGAATGGGAGAACAAAATGGTTTATTGAAATCAACCGTTGGAAAAAATGATCGTGGAGGAGATATTCGTTCCAATGTATGGAACAACAATGGTGGAGTAAAAGTAACCGGAGTTACCAGAGAAGTAGTCAATGGAGAAACCATTTATAAACCCTATACCGGTTACATAGATGCCATGTATTATTTTTCATACAAAGGTTCTATTTTCGAGCCTTATATTTATGATGCCAGTTACCTGAGAATGAAAGAGCTCTCACTAACATATAATTTTCCCTCTGCCATGCTAAAAAAATTAAAAATCGGTTTAACAGAAGCTCGTCTTTCTTTCATTATGCAAAATCCATGGCTGATTTATTCGGGGATTCCTAATGTAGATGCCTCAGCCATAGATCATGCTTATAACAATTATATGGAACTCGGACAGACTTTCAGTACGAAAACTTATGGATTTTCTTTTTATCTAACATTTTAAACAATGAAAAATACTGATCAAAATATAAATACAAAGACAAAAGGGCACAAAGGAGTAAGTATCTTCTCATTTTTATGGTTTGCTGTTCTTTTTTTCATGGCTTGCAACGATTTCGGCGACATCAACACCGACCCGAACAACCCTTCGCAACCCGACACCCGCTTCCTTTATGTGGGATCAAGATATGCTTTACCCTGGATTTATATGCCGGAGATTTACAATCCCTGGCAGTTTCTTTATCCACAATATCTTGCAGAAAAAAACAACACACAATTCTCCACTCCCGGATCATCTTCGTTTTTCATCGGGAATTATTATACCTATTCCATTAAAAACTTAAATAAAATCATTGAACTGAACTCCCATCCGGAAACAATGTCAGAGGTATATGTTACTGCTTTCGGAGACAAGAATAACCAGATTGCGGTAGCCCGCACCTTAAAAGCTTATATTTTTATGCATCTGACAGATGCCTTAGGGATGATTCCCTACTCCGAAGCCATGCAGGCTAGAGAAGGTAATTTTAAACCTAAGTACGATGATCAGGAGTCAATATATACAGACTTAAATAAAGAACTGGAAGAAGCCTATATGCAATTTGATGAAAATAGTTCATTAAATTCTACTTATGAAATTCTATACAATGGAGATATATCCAAATGGAAAAAATTCAATGCATCAGTACGCATGCAATTAGCAATTAAATTATTCAAACGCGATGAAGCGACAGGGAAAACTCGTTTTACTAAAGCATTCTCCGATGGTTTTATCCGATCTAATGAAGATATTTTCGGATATAAATATCTGAATGAAAAAAATAATCCAAATCCTTTCTATGATGTGATCCTGGGAACTTCAGGTTGGGGTTTTCTGCCTTCGGGCACCATTATTGATTCACTAAAAGAATATAATGACCCCAGATTAAAGACCTATGTAACACCGAACAAATTCGGGACTTTCTACGGCATGCCTATTGGATTGACTCCTTCCGAAGCAGCCAAACTAAATCCGGATACACTTTCATTTATTCATCCAAAGTTTTATTACCAACAAAATACTCCGGCAGTATTGATTAGCCCGTCTATTATATTGTTGGCAGCTGCAGAAGCAGCAGAAAGAGGTTGGATTGATGCATCCGCAGAAAATCTATACAATGAAGCAATTGTTGCTGCTTTCGACCAACATGGCGTGAGTGAACAACTAACAAGTTATCTTGCCCAAGCAAGAGTAAAATATAAAACAGCAGGAACTCAATCCGAGCGGCTGGCACAAATTGCCATGCAAAAATGGTTTGCTTCTTATCTGCAAGACGGCTTTGAAGCCTGGTCGGATTGGAGACGATTGGGAGTTCCTCATCTCACATCCGGGACTGACCCTTTGATTCCTGAGATTCCCCGTCGCAGGGTTTATCATACTGATGACTATAATGCCAATATAGTAAATTATAACACATCCGTATCTTTACAAGGACCGGATGCGCTGAATACCAGGCTTTGGTGGGATATGAAATAAACTAAAAACGAATTCTACAGAGTTAAGTATCCAGATTGATGATACCTTTTTTGATAGAAGTAGTTACTATTTGAACAACGGTTTTTACATTTAATTTTTCCTTGATCCGTTCTTTGTGCGACTCTATTGAGTTTACTTCAATTCCAATTTTGAATGCTAATTCTTTGGTTGAATATCCTTGGGCCAGATAATGAATGATTTCAACTTCTCTTGGAGTCAGATCGTAAGGTTTATTTTTTTGTATATTTTGCTCTGAACCAAAAATATCAAGCAAATGAGGCAAAGGGATTGTTTCTCCGAAATAAACCCCATTTCCCTTTTTCACAGAAGTAATGGCATGAACCAATTCTTTAAGGCTTACATCTTTTGCCAAATAGGCAGAAGCACCTGTTTTCAGAGCGTTCATTAAATATTTGGTTCCTTTATAATGACTCAAAAAAATGATTTTAACTTCCGGATGCCGTTTTCTTATCTCTTCGGCCAGGGAGATTCCATCCATATCTTTTTCCAGGCTGATATCAAGGATTGCTACATCGGGAACCGTTCCGTTCAATAAACCCAATGCTTCTTTGATGTTATTTGCCTCTCCTGTTATTTGAATGTCATAAGGCTTGAGTATCAACTTCAAACCTTCCAAATGTATCTGAGAATCATCTACAATAAGCACCTCAATCGCCTTCTCCATTCTTATACCTGTTTAATGTAAAAGTAAAAACACTCCCTTCATTTTCAGCACTTTTCACCCCAATATTTCCACCCTGCAAATGTACAAATTCTTGTGTAATAATTAATCCTAAACCGCTGCCTTTCTCATTTCCAGTACCTTTCGTCTGAATTTTAGCATCCAACCGGAACAATCTATCCTGATTTTCCTTACTGATACCCACTCCCTTGTCGGCAACAGATATTTCTATTCTTTCTCCTTTTTCTACAGCAGAAATAATTATTTCCGAATCCGGATAAGAAAAGTGTATCGCATTACTAATCAAGTTGCGAAAAATAGTTGAAAGCAAATTATCATCAGCCGAAACATAGATATTCTGAGGGATTCGGTTAATCAATCCCATATTCTTTTTTTCTGCAGTCAATTGCAGTATTTCAATATTCATATCCAACAACGACGACAAATGGATCTTTTTGAAGGTTGGCTTCAGCATATTCATTTGAGAAATCACCCAAAGCAAAAGATTTTCGAGCAACAATCCGGTTTTTTCGGTTGTTTCATGTATGACACGAATAATATTGTGTTTTTCTTTTTCATCGAGACTATCATATTGTTCGTACAACGATTGAGTGGTGAGACTCAATGACTTCAAAGGATTGCGCAAGTCGTGCGAAATGACACCAAAGAACCGGTTTTTAGAATCATTCATTGCACGCAACTCCTCTTCCGATTCCGTCAGTTTCCGGTTGGTTTCTTTCAATTCGCCCGTACGCTGTTCAACCATATGTTCTAAACGAATATTATCCTGTTTCAAACGTACCTCCCGAATACGAATAAGCAAATAAATCGCTGCAATAAGTAGTAAGAGCAACAATATGATGAACCACGATTGCTTATACCAAGGCGTTGCAATCTTTATTATCAATTCTTTTTTAAGGTTTTTCCATTCACCAAAACAATTGGAAACTTCTACTGTAAAAGTATATTTTCCGGAAGGGATATTGGTATATTTAGCAGTTAAACCTGGCGCTTCCGAATAAGTCCATTGTTCTTCAAATCCCTCCAACTTATACCTGTATTTTAGCAGACTTTCAAATTCATAATCAGTAGATGAAAAAGATATCGAGAAAGAATTTTCACTGTATTTCAGGTTTATAATGGTCTTTCCATTCAAATCAAAATAACGCAAAGAATCTCCGACCATAAAGTTGGAAAACACAATCGGTTTAGATTCAAAATCAGCAGTCAATAATTCCGGATTGAATATATTAAATCCAAAATCTCCACCAAAAGCTAAATATCCATTATTGAGTTTACAACCAGCTTTACTGAATTCAGATCCCTGTAATCCGGGAAAATCGGTAATATTGCGGATAATCTCATTAGAATGACCATTCAAACAAATGAGTCCGTTATTGGTACTTATCCATAAATTACCAGAATTGTCTTCCTGTATATTCATGATCCGGTATCCGGAAAGTTCATTTATATGTATAAAATTATCTTTTTCTGGATTATATTTATCTAATCCCTTCTTGGAGCCAATCCATATATTCCGGTTCTTTGTTTGATACATGCAATAAATATAATTGTCGGAAATTCCCTGTTCATCCCAATCATGATGAATATAATGATGCAGGCGATCAGTTTCAGGATTTAATACGCTTATTCCGTTTTCTGTAGTACCTAACCAGATTTTTCCTGAATCATCCTGCATGATACAACTCATTAACCTTGAAGTTAGTGTTTTATCATCAGGCATACTTAAATCTGTAAATTGCATGGTTTTCCGATTCAATAAACATAAACCGTTTTCGGTCGATATCCAAAGATTTCCATCCCCGTCTTCACAAACACAATTGATAATGTTTCCGTTCATACCATTTTTATCTTTAGAATCATATTGAAAACGGGTAACTTTTCCATTGGAGTCTGTTAACACCAGACCTTCGGTAGTATAATCCCATATTTCATGGTTTTTTCCGACATATCGTTTATCTGGTACACTATGTTGAGATCTTGTCTGCTGTACTGTTTCAAATTTATCATCATCCAATCTGTGCTTTATAAGATATTCAGTCCCCGTTATAGGATCGCCATGAGAAATCAGAATAACGCTATCCTGATAAATAAAATAAGAAGCACTTAAAGCATATGGGAGATTTACTTTTTTTACATTACAATATTGATAATACCGTTCAAATATATCCCTGTTTATAAAATCATCCGGCAGTATACCTCCATAACGGACATATGTCCGGGTTGAAAAATCATAATACCCATAATAATTTGAACCAACCATATACATCCGCTGACGGATAGAATCAAAAGCCAGAGAAGCTATATTTTTCCGAGGTTTATTTCCCTGAATATAATGTTTAGGTGCAAATTCCCCTTTTTGCCGGTCAAACAAATTCAATCCCAAAGCCTCCCATGTTATCACCCATAAATTAGATTGATTATCTTCCAAAAATCCGGCATACCAATTGGCACCAAAAGGATTACCTTCAAGAATATTCGGATAATTATCCACACATCCCCCCCACAAAGCATGACGCTTGAATATACTTTGGTTTTTATCATAAATATTAAATCCGACAAACGACCACAATCCTACATAAATCCTGCCTGCCTTATCCTGATAAAATGCAGAAACCCTGTTTTCATTATTTTGCCTGAATGCCAAAGGTGTTTGTTGATAATGCTGATAGCTGTCGAAAATATGCTCTTCCTTTAGGTTTACATTCTGAGCCATTATGAATTGATGCCTGAAATATTGTTTCAAAACATTTCTTTCCCTGTTGAAAGTTTTTTCATCTAAATCATGTCTTAGCAAATTATAGGTAAGATTTCCAAAATTGTCCCTTTCCAAAGAAAAGGTATCAACTCCATTCTCAAAAGTTCCAACCCACATCAATCCTTCCCGATCTTGCATCAGGGCAGTTATTGCATTCGATGTAGGACTATTATCCAAACCATATATTAATTTATAGCGTCTGAATATATTCAAGCCTTCAGAATACAAACTGACACCTTTTTCCGTCCCGATCCAAATGCAATTATACTTGTCTTTATAAATGCAATACACACGGTTGGCAATCAATGATTCAGAATTAAAAGGATTATTTTTTATGACCGTAATTTCTTTACGTTCCAAATCAAATTGTTCTATACCAGGACTACCACCAATCCAGATCTTTCCATTCTTATCGCAAACAGCAGAAGTCGCAGATATTTGAAGGGAAGTTATATCTTTGTATTTATTCGAGAAAGTATCGTAATATTGCATATACCCTTTGACATTCCCACTCAGCAACTGTTTCTTGCTTGTTTCCGTAAAAAAAGTTGCTTCTCTACCCACAACAGACTCCCGTTCAGTTTTTTCAAAGGTCATCGAATCTTTGACAACTTTGTATGGCCCAATGTTTCTTCCTCCAACCCATAAATAGCCCCGGAAATCCTCTAAAATATGATTATAATAATACTCTCCTTCATAATCCGAGAAATCTAAATTGATATGTTTCCATTCATTGGTCCGGATATTCAATCTACTCAAATAACCACCTTTTGTCAATATCCACAAACAACTATCTTTGTCGGAATACAGAGCCATCATTTGATTATTTCTAATACTATTTTGAGTGTTTTTCTCCACAAAATACCGGACAAAAGTATTTGTATTACGATCATAACGATTCAAGCCATTTTTAGTCCCAACCCATAAATTGCCATCAACATCTTCGGCCAATGCCATAACTGCATTATCAGAGAGGCTGCTTTCCGACTCTTTTTGATTGCGATAAATAGTGAACGAATTTCCATCATAACGTGTTAAACCATTTATAGTAGCAAACCACATCATACCATATTTATCCTGAAGAATATCTAAAACGAGGCCGGAACTCAGTCCGTCTTTAGTAGAAAAGTTTTTGAAGTAGATAAAATTGTCCGTCTTACGAACAAACTCATTATCCGTATATTTATTCATTGAAAATCCGATTTGTGCAATCGAAAACAAGCATAAAATCAAGAGACATTTTCCTACAGAAGTATTCATCATGCTTATAAATTGGTGACGAATTTATAAAAAAATCACAAGACACAAGCATTAGAAAAGTATATTTAAAAAAGATATGGGGAAATATAATATTCATTATATCTCCCCACATCTTTTTATTCTCACCTTCCCGCTTATTCCGCAGTCATCGGAGCAATCAATTTATATCCTTTTCCGTGGATATTGATGATTTCGATATCCGGATCATCTTTTAGCAATTTACGCAATTTAGTGATATAAACATCCATACTACGTGCGTTGAAGTAATTATCATTGCCCCAGATGGCTTTCAAAGCATAGTTTCTTTCCAAGATTTCGTTGGCATGAGAGCAAAGCAAACTTAGCAATTCACTTTCTTTGGTGGTAAGCTTCGTTTGTTCGCCATTATCTCTGGTAAGCGTTTGTTTCTGTGTATCGAAGAAGAAAGAACCCAATCCGTAAGAAGGTACTTCTTTCGCTTTTTTACCATTTACCCTGCGAAGAATTGCTTCGATGCGGAGTAAAAGTTCTTCCATACTGAACGGTTTAGTCAGATAATCATCTGCACCTATTTTGAAACCTTCCAAAATATCTTCTTTCAAAGTTTTTGCAGTCAAAAAGACAATGGGTACCTCTCCATTGATGGAGCGGATTTCCTGCGCCAGGGTGAATCCGTCTTTTTTCGGCATCATTACGTCCAATACGCAAATATCGTATTGATCCTTAACGAATGCTTTGTATCCACTTTCGCCGTCAGGGAACAAGTCCACTGCATATCCTTTTGCCTGTAAATACTCTCTTAGAAGCATTCCTAAGTTCTCGTCGTCTTCACACATGAAAATTTTGATCTTGTCTTCCATAATTTTTATTTTATATACGGTAATGTAATAATAAATTTAGTACCTATGTTTAATTCACTTTCAACCTTAATAGTTCCGTTGTGATCTTCCACAATTTTCTTCACATAAGCCAACCCCAATCCGAATCCTTTTACATCATGGCGATTTCCGGTATGTACACGGTAAAACCGTTCGAAAACTTTCTTCTGATCTTCTTTTTTTATACCAATTCCATTATCCTGGATACTGATCTGTATTTTGCCACCTTCATTCCTGGTTCTTGCCATCAACATCAGAGGGACATCTTCCTTTCTGTATTTTACGGCATTTTCCATTAAATTAAACAAGACATTGGTAAAATGCATTTCATCCACCAAAATAGTTGAGTCCAGAGCATCCAGATCTACATCCAATGTACCGCCATACTTTTCCACCTTAATTTTAAAGGTATGAGCAATATTGGCCAGCATATCATTAGCATCCATTTCTTTCATATTGAGAGATGTTTTTTGTTTTTCAAACAAAGACATCTGCAATACTTTCTCGACAAGGAAACTCAAGCGTTTCGTTTCATCATTGATCACCCCCGAAATATGTTCAAACATTTTAGGAGATTTGGCCACTCCCGAATCTTTCAACATCTGGGCCGCGAGAGAAATGGTAGACACCGGTGTTTTAAGCTCATGTGTCATATTGTTCACAAAGTCATTTTTCATTTCAGACAAACGTTTTTGTCTAAAGATAATCCATATCGTAATAATAAAAGTAATCAGCAAAACCAGCGTAAATACAATCGAAGGCACCACAAATTTGATGGAATCCAGCAGATAACTTTTTTTGGCAGGGAAATACACCTTCAAACTATACATCCGGGAAGGAGGATCATTCGGAAATAATATCTGAGAAAAAGGTTCCACATCCGACCGGTTCTCATATTCCGGAGAAGTATAGACTACACTCCCATCTTTATCAACGATGGAAAAATAGTAAGGCAGGGACAAGCCGTTATTCTGCAATTCCGATTTCAGGTAAACATCTAACTTGCGGTAATCCACCCGTTCATCAATCGGCTTCAGATTTGCTCTATACATTATGTTAAGGACCACATCTCTTAAAAGTCCCTCCTGATATACAGTACGTTCGTTCAATTTATCCTGCAATTCCTTTGAACTCTCGGTGAGGGATTTCGGTCTGGAAAGGGAAACATCCGGTGGCAATGTTACATTATCAACAGATATTCCGGCATTTCCGGCAATTTGCAAATTATATTGATCTTTTCTGATCTTCTGTCCCGGTATGGTAACCCGTTTACCTTTATATGACATAAAGTCTTTATCAATACCCAACAGATTCTCTTCCAAATATTTTTTTGTTTCATCAAGCTCCAGGTTTTTAGACACCTGGTATAGACTTCTCTTTACAGCATCATTGAATTGATCGTTCCCTGTCCTGAGGATGATTCGCACATAAAATACCTGCAAAACCAGAAGACCTGAAAAGGCGAAAGCCATAACCAAACCAAGCAACCAAATGGTAGATTTCCTCATATACAACAGAACTTCTTAAATATGGAACAAATGAAGTGTTTTTTTGTTTAACATTTGCTCAAAAAATGAAAAAATAAAAGACGCAACCTCCAAAAAAAATTAACATTTGGGACGAATAGGTAGTTTTAAGCTTTTTTAAGTTAAAATCAAAAATGAATGTTTCTATCAACGGGTCAAATTCATCCTTAAACTGACACCAAAACTGGCGTTAGAGCTCGGATAGGCACTGGAAGAGACCAAAGGCTTATTGATATCTTTATTGAAAAATGCACGGAAGGTTAAAGCCTTGCTCAGGTTGTAATCGGCCGATAGTTTAATGGTAGTTGTAACAGTTCCACTGGTCGGTTGCGTAAATCCATCCTCTATTTTCCGGATCAATGAATGCATTTTCCGGTAAGATACATCCCCTCTCAACGTAAGGTCATTACTGAAGTTTTTCGCTCCGGAATGCCTCATCTTCAACACCTTATTGAATTCTGTTATCTTATATCCTACTCCTATGATCATTTCATTGGTCTTTGTTTCCACGATTTGATATGAAGAAACATTCAGGTTGACATTGCGCACATTTTTGTAATCGGCACGGATTGTCATATTATTCAGGAATGTAGCATCAAATCCCAAAAGCGGGTTGAAACTTTCCGTAATACTTGCCAAAGAAATATCATACGGAGAAGAAGGTGATGGATTATCAGTCAAAACATCCATTACAAAACCCAAGCCATCATCTTCCGGAGCGCTCACCCAGTTAAGGAAAGAAGAAAAACTTCCCACAGAATAAACACAAGTATAATTATGGCGAAGGACAAATGCCTTGAAATGCTTATTGATCATATCCAATTGCACCAAACCTTCATAAGATATATTCCAGTTAGGCAACAAACTCTTCAGAGACGGGAAAGCCGTAATATCTGTTTTGGACGCATCTTTTCCGGTATATGCGGCAATAAATGCAGGAATAAGCACATCACTGTTATTCAGGTTTACAGGTTCGTTTACCAACGATGGATCACCGTAACTTTTACCAGCATATGATGGTGATGTTTCGGAAATAAACCCGGCATCCGGATATGTCACCCCACTATACTGCCGCTGCAACCTGGCAGCAATCGTTTTTCTGTTTTCCAAAAAATTATCGAACGCAGCAGAACGATAACCATTAGCAGCCTTAGATGATTCCATAGCTGTACCGATAGCAATGGTAGTCATTGAAAAATTACCACTATATTGATCCGGCACACCGTCATACATATATTGGATATTGGTAGTTTGAGTGGATAAACGATTAGCCGTCAGATCTATTTTAAGCCCCACAATAGGTTCCAATGTAGCCTTGATATTCAGGTTCTCCGAATGATTAAACATTGCCGGATTGATATTACTGGTTGTATCGTTGAGCAACCACCCGTTGTCATCTGCTTTATCAATATAACTTCTACCGGTAAGGCCAAAAGCAAAATCCACTCCCGGTGCATAGCCAAACGGGGTACTTCCCTGTCCGAAAGCAGCGCCAACATCCGGTCTGAAACCAGGCAACATCATTCCGTCGGTCAAGCTATAGGTCACATTCACTGAACGCACCATCATCAATCCGCGTGCGGTTACCTGCGCTACTTTATACCAGGTTTCATCATCCAGTTTCGGTCCGGGTAACACCGTTAATTTCAGGCTTACCGAATCTTTATTAGTGATCCGGATTTGATTTTCATTGACCGATTTATATTTAAGCTCATACCGCTTTCCATCTGCATCTTTAGCGCTCACCCTTACCTTTTTGCTTTTCAGGTTATGCGTAATCACTGTTGCCGAGTCCATATTCAGCTGAATATCCCGTTCAAACTTCTTCGGTTCGGGCTTAGGAGCTGCAGTCTTTGTGGCAGCAGCCCTCCGGGATGCAGCTGTAGGACGTTTCAAAACAAACTTCTGTTCGACTTTTTTCAGGAAGTCAGACTTCTTATACAAATTCACAAATTGTAAACCAGTAGTAAAATCCATTTGTCGCTGGTTACGGATGGTATTTCCTATTTCCTCATCAGCACTTAGCACTGTAGCACCTCTATCCCAATTATAAGTAGCGTTATAAGTAGCGCCGGCTGTTGTCCAATCCAAAACCGGGATCAATTTCATCGGCAAATTATAAGTAGCCTTAAAAGCCTGTGCATAATCAAGCGGAGTACCGAAATTCTGAATGCTTTGCCAAACTGAATCCTTCCACATTTCATACTGATCAGGATTTAACTTTTTATTCACCTGCACATGCGGTTCTTCAATAATCGCCCGGGTACCTGTCTCCAATGAAAAATTCAGGTTCTTTGTCAGGTTCCAATTGATTCTAAAATCCCTGTCCCAATAAAATTCCTGCCGGAAAGAAGGATTGATATGATTTGTTCCATCAATACTATTCAAATCTCTCAACCGCATCTCATAATATGTTCTTGACATACCACTCTGGAAAGAGAGATTCGCAGGCAGATAACCGATACCAAATTCTTTGGCAAATTTAGCACTACCCGACTTACTTTTAATATTTTTAAACGGTTGCCAGGGTTTTGCATAAGGAGAATAAGTATAGGTAAGACTTCCCCTTCTGTCGGTCGTCCGTTCATATTCCGTCGTCGGATTCTGCGTATTACTCTCACTATAAGAATAAGCCAGAGAAAGGTTTGACGGATCCCAAGGCATTGGGTTTTTACTTGTCACATTGACCCTGATATTACTCAAATTAAAGCTCTTAGTAATCACTTTCGTTTGAGCCAGGCTGCTAATAGAATCTTTTTCAGCTGATGAACCTGCATTATCCAATGCATCTTTCAACAAAATATCCTGATCCAAAGGATTATATTTAGGACTGATAACTTGTTCTCCATAAGCATAATACAGAGGAGCAGACACTTTCTCCTTCGGGAAAAGTTTACCCAGTTCCACATTCGCAGAAACGTTATACTGATAATAATCATCAATACTTCGTTCCATTACCCCTTGATCCAGGCTACCAAATCCAGCAGTTTCCACCCGTCCGCCCAAGTTTATAGAACCCAGATCAGACAATGCAATATTCAGGTTTGCATTGGCAGCCCAACCACCATCTTCATTAAATTCAGTCAGACGCAATTCATTGACCCAAACCGTAGTCGATTTTTGACCTGTTGAGTTATTTCTCACCCCGATCATGATCGTTTTAACCTCAGCCAAAGATGGATTTCCTAGCACCGTCACCTTATTAATCGGTTTTTCCGGGTCATATGTAGAATAAGGAGTAGAGAAAGAAACGCCAGATGCACCTTTTCTCTTTTCCCTGTTCCGTTCCAGTTTCAAGTCCGTCAACAATTCAAAAGGAAAATCAAACATATTTTCCGAAGGCCATACAGTTGCCTGGTCCTGACTGTCATATGTATTATAAGTTCCTGCCGGCGTCAGTTTCAGCGGAATTTCATATTCATAATAATTATTTTTATAATCCGAGCCCAAGCGAAGGAAAACCGACAATTCATTGTTCTGCAAATTTGTCACATCATTGAGCACTTTTTCCGCATGGGTAAACATCTGTATACGCTTATACTGCCGCATATCGAGATTGGTATTCTTATAAATAGCACGAGCATCTCCCTGCGCCAGATTATCAATCCTCATAGACAAAGCCTGTTCATTTTCCTGGCGGATTTGCGGTTGTCCCGGATCGATTACACGATTCACTCCCGGAGGCATCACATAATTAACCGGCTGTCTGTCTGCATTTTCTTCTAAGTTAACAGCAGCCACATTGATGATTGCGTTGATGTTAGGCGGACGATTAGGATCATACAAATCCTGCGTGTAAGCACGCCATTCACCTCTGACTAATTCCAGTGTGGCAAAACGTAATATTACAGAATCCGCAAAATTAGTAAGAAACATCCGCATATAACGGATCGATTTAAGATCCTTGATATTACCTATCGTTTGAGTAGGTTCCTTGAGCGGAACTTTAAACTGATACCAGGTCACCTGCTCCCTGTTTCCATTACGTAAAGTCACCTCTGCTTTATGTATATTGGTAACATATCCACCTCCTGCGTCCAAAGTCTTCTTATCTAAATGAATTTTATACTGGAAATACCTTTCATTTTCGTTCATGGTAAAATCCTGGTTGGCATCTTCCACATCCGGGGTTGTTTTGTAGGAAGAAGTAGAGAAATTATCTCCGGATGCATCCTGTTCACTTGAATTCCCTTCCAAGCCATTGAAACGTTTATAACGGTCCAGGATACTTGTTTGTGCCCTGTCGTAATCAGAACCTCTGTAATAATGATAATTATCTCCGGCCGGGTCATTTAAGGGAGAGAACGGATCCTGTTGCCAGAGCCTCCTAGTATCCGAACTTATGTTCAAATCATTGAGATATTTAGCATACGATGCATGTTCAAACTCCTGTTCCGTACGCAAACCATTCAACCCCACATCCTGATATTTTCTGGTTCCCTTCGTATTATCAAAAGCATATACCATGGTCTGTCTTTTGGGCACCATTCCCCAATTGGTCGTTTCCATTTGAGTAGTATCCCCATTGATCGGCATGGCGCTTTCGGCAAATTTACGTTCATCTTTCAATACATCTTCCGAGACCTCACCCAGATTAATATAAAAATCTCCTCCCGGGGAGTCCGGATTGTAAATGAACGGATCCATCAACCAAAACTCAATATACTCATAATTGGAAGATTCAAAATCAGGATTATCCATAGTTTTCCGATAAATCCCCCCCCACCGTTCTTTCGGAGTATTGGGATTTCCATCCTGTTCTAAGTCAGCGACGCGATGATGAGGCCGCCGTGCGGGGGGCGGGTCAG
>JAVBMQ010000134.1:0-28872 GCA_031552335.1 Bacteroidales bacterium
AATGCTTATGGGGATCGGAATTTGGTGACTTGTGCGTGTAATTGAGAAATACAAATTCTAAATTTTGAATTCTAAATTTTGAATTCTAAATTATTCCAAATCATTTTTCTCGCGTAAGCCAATTCAAAATTCAAAATTGAGAATTCAAAATTTCCTAAACTTTCTTTCAGAAAAGTTGTTCTATTAACAAAGACAAAATAAAAAAAATATTTTATTAAACTAAAAAAAGAAAAGTTATGTTAAACGCAAAAATGGAAGCTGCATTGAATAAACAAGTTAATGCAGAATTATGGTCAGCTTATTTGTATCTTTCTATGTCTTATGATATGGGAGACAAAGGTTTTTCTGGTATGGAAAAATGGTTTGCCCACCAGGCAAAAGAAGAATTCGAACATGCCTCTAAAATTGCTAACCATATCACAGCCATGGATGGTAAAGTAAAGTTGATGCCAATTGAAGAAGTACGTCAGGAATGGAATTCTCCGAAAGATGCGTTTGAGGATACATTGATGCACGAAAAAAAAGTAACGGAAATGATCCATAGTCTGTTTGAAATGGCTAACGAATTGAAAGATTATGCAAGCGCCAGTATGCTGAAATGGTTCATTGATGAACAAGTGGAAGAAGAAGAAACTCCACGTAATGTTTTGGATGCAATCAAGAAAATAGAAAAGAATGAAGCAGCCATGTACATGCTCGATAAAAGCTTAGGCAAAAGAGTTTAATGGATTTTCTTCATTACACCTTCTTTCAACATGCGCTTTGGGGCAGCTTATTTACCTGTATTGCCTGTGGTATTGTAGGTACATATGTTGTCTCAAGGCGTTTGGTGTTTATCAGTGGTGGAATAACACACGCTTCTTTTGGCGGATTGGGGCTTGGTTTCTGGTTAGGTATCAACCCCGTTATTTCCGCCCTTATTTTTTCCATTGCCTCTGCATTCGGAATAGAATGGTTGTCAAAAAAACAAGATGTAAGGGAAGATTCGGCAATTGCAGCGTTCTGGGCGTTGGGCATGGCAGTAGGAGTTATTTGTATTTTTTTAACCCAGGGCTATACCCCGAATATCTCTGCATATCTTTTCGGCAGTATTCTTACCATTACAACCGGTGATTTGTGGATTTCCGGTGGTTTATCTTTATGCTTAATTATCGGTTTTTTATTTTTTTTCAACAAGATCTTATATACTGCTTTTGACCGGGAATTTGCTCAGGCCAAAGGGATTCATGTTCATTGGATCGAAAATCTGATGATGCTCGCCATTGCCGTAACTATTGTTTGTTCTATCCGCTTAATTGGTATTATGCTCTTAATGTCGTTGATGACCATTCCTCAAATGACAGCTAATTTATTTACTTCGCGTTTCAAGATTCTTATTTTTTATTCCATTTTTATCGGACTGGCAGGTTGTGTTAGTGGCCTCTTTTTATCATACTACATCAACGTTCCTTCAGGTGCTACGATCATCTTTGTTCTCGTACTTATTTTTTTACTTTGTAAATTAGGAGTTTTTCTCAGGCAAAAGCAATAAAACACTAATTTTTCTGTTATTATAAAGGTTACATAACGTCTGAATTTACCGTTTCTGTAAGCCGATTGTTTCCTGTGATAAAAAAAGGACTTTATATCATTTTTCTGCTATCACTATTCGTGTCCTGTACTTCTACAAAGAACACGAAAGGAACTCGTTTGTACCATTCGATCAATACCCGGTATAATATTTATTTCAACGGAAATGAAGCATTCAAAGAAGCCCTGAAAGCACAAAACAAAGGTTATCAGGAAGATTATTCCGATTTGATCTATATGTATCCGGTGAGTTCTTTGCCCAAAGATAAACAGACTGTCGGCGGTTCGTTTGACCGTTCTATCGAAAAAGCAACCAAAGGCATCAAACAACATTCTATCAAGGCAAAACCTAAGAAGAAACCGGGAAAAAGCAGGGATGCCAAGTATCAGAAATTCCTGAACAGGGAAGAATACAACCCTTTCCTGTATAAATGCTGGTTAATGATGGGAAGATCACAATTTTATAATGGTGATTTCCTGACCGCTTCCAGTACATTTTCTTATACAGCCAGACATTATGTCAGTGATGATCCCAAAATCGGATATGAAGCTAAAATCTGGCAGGCTCGTTGCTATTCGGAGATGGGTTGGTATTACGAAGCTGAAGATCTGCTGGGAAAAATCAACAATGAAGGTTTGCCTCCATCGCTTAATAACTTATTCTCATCCGTTTATGCCGATTACCTGATCAAAAATAAAGAATATCAAGATGCCATCCCTTACCTGAATACTGCTATCCGGGCGGAAAAAGATAAAACACAAAGGAACCGGATGAAATATCTCCGGGGGCAAATATATTCTTCTTTAGGAAACAATGCCATGGCATTCCAATCTTTTAAAGAAGTTGCGGGCTCTACAGCACCTTATCCGTTGACTCTCAGCGCTCAGATACGGGAAACGGAAACCTATACGGGAAAAGATCCGCAAAAGATGATCAACAAACTCAAAAAAATGGCCAAAAGTTCAAAGAATAAGGAATATGCCGACCAGGTATATTATGCCTTAGGAAATATGTACCTGACCATTCCGGATACAGTACTGGCTATAGAGAGCTATACAAACGGAGCAGAAAAAAGCACTCAGGGTGGCATGAGTAAAGCCTTGTGCCTGATTAAACTGGGAGATATTTATTTCCAACAAAGAGAGTATGTGGAAGCACAACCTTGTTATTCGGAAGCTTTGGGTCTGATCAAAAAAGAATACAAAGATTATAATCATGTAGCCAAACGATCGGAAGTACTGGATGAATTAGTTATCCATTTCGAAGCGGTACAACTGCAAGACAGCCTACAGCAACTGGCAGCTCTTCCTGAGAAAGAACGAATGGCTGCGATTGATAAAATTATCGAACAGGTAATCAAAGAAGAAAAAGAAGCCAAAGAAAAAGCAGATAAAGAAGAATTCATGGCCCAGCGTGAGGAATTTGACCCGGGATTTGGAGGTAGAGGTAAAACACCAATAGGAACTATGCCTACCCCTACTGCCGGAGATAATTCGTTCTATTTCTATAATACGCAGACAGTCACGCAGGGAAAAACCGCTTTCCAAAGTAAATGGGGGAGAAGAAAGTTGGAAGACAACTGGAGAAGACGGTCTAAAACTCATTCTCCATTCGAAGAAAATACCAATAACCAACTGGCTCAGACCGAATCCGAAATGCAGGAGGGGATGCCAACCGATTCCTTACAACAATCCGGAGAAAATCAATCGGATGTGCCGGGAGAATTATCAACAGATAATAAAGATCCAAAATTTTATCTCCAGCAATTACCTTTGACTCCGGAAGATGTAGAAGCATCCAATACCATTATCAAAGATGGTTTATATAATATGGGCTTGATATACAAAGATAAATTAGAAGATTTGTCTTTGGCTATCGAAACATTTAATAAACTCGACACCCGTTTCCCTGACAACGAATTCTTGTTGGAAACGTATTATCATCTCTATCTTATCTACCTGAGATTGGACAACAGGGAGATGTCGGAATATTATAAATCCCTGATACGCTCAGAATTCCCCGAAAGCGATTATGCGATTGCCATGGCTGATCCGAATTATGAATACAATATCCGGATGATGGATGCCGTACAGGATTCTATCTACGAAGACACATACAACAATTATCTTGAAGGAAATGTAGCTTCCGTCAGGACAAATTATCAATTAGTCAAAGAAAAATATACACAGACGACGTTGATGCCGAAATTCATGTTCCTGTACGCACTGAGTTACGTACAGACACATCAGCCGGAAGAGTTCAAACTCAACCTGAAGGATCTGATAGAAAAATATCCGGATGCCGACGTGAGCGTTCTGGCCGGAAGTATCCTGAAAGGTCTTTTGAGCGGGCGACAATTATCTTCCGATACTTCTCCGATGAAAGGAATGATTTTCAATCTCCGCTTCGGAGTGGGTGATGATCTTTCTTTCGAACCGGATTCTACCTTACAGTTCTCCGGAGAAATCAATACGCCGCATACCTTGATGTTGATCTATCCCACAGGAAGTATCAATGAAAATCTGTTGCTATACAATGTGGCAAGTTTCAACTTTGGAAATTTCATGATCAAAGAATTTGATTTATCTTTCGAAAATTTCGGACAAATCAGCATGTTACAGGTACAGGGATTCAGTAGTTATGAAGAAATTTCACAATACTACAAAATGATCTCAGGAGAAGGCGGTTATACCAAAACATTGGATCCGGAAATCATCATTATGCCTATATCCGTTGATAATTATGGTATCCTGATGAAAGGAAAAAGTCTGGAAGAATATGTGGCTTTCTTTGAAAAACATTTCGGAAAAGATAATCCGGCCCTGGTAGCAAAATGGAAATTGAAACAGGAAGAAGAGATCAAAGAAGCTGAAAAACCAATAAAAAATGCTGGTAATGAAGAACTTACTCCCGAACTGGAAGATAAAGAAAATGATGATTCCCTGGAAAAACCGGCAGGCACATCCGAAAAACAATTGCCTGTCCAGACAACCGATTCTCTTCATACGGATTCAATCGGAATCATATTACCTGTCATTGAAAGCATTCAGGATTCTGCAGAAATAATAATACCCAAACCCATTATTACAGAAAAAGAACTGGAAGAGGGTGTGAACAAAGCTGCCGGAACTGTCATAGAAGGAATGGATCGTGTAAACAAAAGTATCAATGAAATTTCCTCCGATCCGATCAGGGGGTTGCTAAATATTTTCTCAAAAAAGAAAAAAACTAAAAACGCGATTGACGAATACGCCGAGCAACAGGAAAAAGAGGAAAAAGCCCGTCAGAAAGAATTGAAGAAGCAACAAAAAGAGGCTCAAAAAACACATATTGAACAATTGAAACGGGAAGGTAAAGACTGGAAAGCTATCCTTGAAAAACAACAGGAAGAGGATGAGGCCATTCTTAATGCCAAGGAACAACAGGAAAAAGATATCGTTCGTCTCCGTTTGGAAGAAATCCGCAAGGAGGAGGAAATGCAAAAAGCGCTGGAAAAACAAAAAATAGAAGATAAGAAACAAAAAGAAAAAGACAGAGCTGCGCTCGAAAAAGAGAAAAAAGAAGCCCAAAAGAAAAAAGAGGCTGAAAGAAAAGCGCTCCAGAAACAAAAAGAAAAAGAACGCAAGGAGCAACTGAAACAAAAAGAAATTGAGCGCAAAGCCAAAGAAAAAGCAAGGGATGAAGAACGCAAAGCCAAAGAGAAGGCTCGCGAAGAAGCCCGAAAGGCAAAAGAAAAACAAAACAAGAAATAAACAGGTTATAATAAAAAGCTAAATGATTAATTTTGAATTTTGAATTCTAAATTTTGAATTTCAAATTCATAATTCGTAATTCGTAATTAAAAAGATGATTACAATAAAAAAAGACCGTGTATTATGGGCCGACGATGAGATCGATCTGCTCAAGCCTCACGTGCTTTTCCTGGAAGCAAAAGGATACGAAGTGGTGACGGTTATAAGTGGGCAGGATGCCATCGATTGCTGCCGGGAAGAGACTTTCGACATTATTTTTTTGGATGAAAATATGCCGGGACTCAGCGGACTGGAAACGCTCACGGTAATCAAAGAAATCAACCCGGGCATTCCGGTGGTAATGATCACCAAAAGCGAAGAAGAAAGCATCATGAATCAGGCTATCGGAAGTAAAATCGCCGATTATCTGATCAAGCCGGTTAATCCAAACCAGATCTTGCTTTCTATCAAAAAAAATGTACACCAGACACAAATTATCAGCGAAAAAACGACAACAGATTATCAGCAGAATTTCAATAAAATCGGCATGCAAATCAACGATTCTTTTACGGCTGATGACTGGAAAGATATTTACAAAAAACTGGTTTTCTGGGAACTGGAATTACAGGAATCTCAAACAGGCATGTCGGATCTGTTGCAGATGCAAAAGACTGAAGCCAACCAGGTTTTCGGCAAATTTATCAAACGGAATTACCAACAATGGCTGGATCTGCCGGATGAAAGACCGTTGATCAGTCCGGATATCTTCAAAAAAAACATTTTTCCCTTACTGGATAATGGAGAAAAGGTTTTCTTTGTGCTGATCGACAATTTCAGATTAGACCAGTGGCGGGAAGTCAAAGATCTGCTTACAGAATATTTCACTTTTACGGAAGATTTGTATTACAGCATCTTACCTACTGCCACCCAATATGCCCGCAACTCTATTTTTTCAGGATTGATGCCATTGCAAATAGCTGAGATGTTTCCAGATCTGTGGGTGGATGAAGAGGAAGAAGAAGGTAAAAACCTGAATGAGGAACCACTTATCCGAACCCAGATAGAACGTTTCCGCAAAAAATATACTTTCTCCTACCATAAAATCAATGAATCTTCTTACGGAGAAAAAATATTGCAGAACTTCGGTCAGATGGAAAACAATCAGTTGAATGTGCTTATCATCAACTTTGTGGATATGTTGTCACATGCCCGTACGGAGTCTAAGATGATCCGGGAACTGGCATCCAACGAAGCTGCTTACCGGTCACTGACGCGGTCTTGGTTCATTCATTCTTCTACTATGGAATTGTTCCGGCAAATGTCAATAAGGGGATATAAAGTAATACTGACCACGGACCACGGAACCATTCGTGTCAAACAACCTATCAAGGTAATCGGCGACAAGAATACCAATACGAATCTCCGGTATAAAGTAGGTAAAAATTTATCATATAATCCCAAAGATGTTTATGAAATCAAGGATCCGGAAAAAGCGGGGCTCCCCTCTCCCAACATCAGTTCCCGGTATATTTTCGCATTAAATGAAGATTTTTTTGCATACCCGAACAATTACAATTATTATGTTTCTTATTATACCGATACATTCCAACACGGAGGAATTTCTCTGGAAGAGATGTTGATTCCTTTGATTACTATGGAACCCAAAAAGTAATTATGTATATGAATCAAACGATATCAATCTGCAACTTATCAGATCTCCCCCGGGCAGCCCATGAATTTATTCAGGAAATGGGAGATTATACTGTTTTTGCTTTTTATGGAAAGATGGGAGCCGGAAAGACTACATTCATCAAAGCGATTTGTGAAGCGCTGGGGGTGGAAGATGTAATCAACAGTCCCACTTTCTCGATTGTCAACGAATACCGTTCTCAAACAGCGGAACTCATCTATCATTTTGATTTTTACCGGATTAAAAACATAGAAGAGGCTTATAATATCGGCTGTGAAGATTATTTTTATTGCGGAGCCATCTGTTTTATAGAATGGCCGGAAAAAATCGAAAGCCTTTTACCTTCAGATGTGGTAACTGTGATGATAGAAGAGACTGACAATGGACGTGCCGTTACAATCAATTGATTTTTTTATTATTTTTTACTATATTTAAAAAGATATTACAATGAATTTCATTTGGTACATTTTAATTGGTATCCTTGCAGGATACGTGGCAGGCAAATTGACAAAAGGTAGAGGATTTGGATTTTTACTGAATCTGGTTGTTGGAATTATCGGTGGTGTATTGGGAGGCTGGTTATTTGGCCTGATGGGAATAAGTGTGAATGAGAGCAATATTGTCGGCAATCTGGTTTGTTCCACATTCGGAGCTATTGCCTTACTTTGTGTCGTTACGCTATTCAGTTCAAGAAGATAAGAAATTTATTATGTATAATAATAGTGGGGGGATAATTATTCATTAAAAAAATATAATGAAGTCATTTTTCCCCAATTGCATAAAAAGGATTTGTATATTTGTAACAATAATAAATATTTAACAAATTCATATTATGAAAGACAATGTTTTCAACCTTTCTACAGATCAATTAAAGGAAATTGCCCTTTCACTCAAAGGAAAAATAGAAATTGGGCTTAAAGTAAATAAGACTGAGATTGCAGCAGTCCCAACATACATACATCCAACATTGGCTGTGGAAGACACTAAAGTACTTGTACTTGATTTCGGAGGCACAAACCTGAGAGCTGCAGTTGTAAGTTTCCATAAAAGAGTTGCTATTGTGTGCGACAATAAAATCGTTGAAAAAAAATTACCTGAGGAAATTAAAAAGAAAGGTTATCCGAGAGAACAGTTGTTTGAAAATATTCTCAAATTAGTCAAAGAATTGGATTTGGACGGAGTAACTTCCATTGGATATTGTTTTTCTTATCCTGCAGATAATGCAGTCGATGGAGATGCTACACTCATCGGATGGACCAAAGAAATCAAGATTGAAGATATGGTTGGGGTGTTGGTTGGCGCTCCACTAAAAGCATATTTGGAAAAAGAACTGAAGAAGGAATTCAAAGCCATTAAAGTTATCAATGATACCGTCGCCAGTTTATTTGCAGGTATCACAGCAGAAGGCAGTTATGATGCATACATTGGTCTGATTGTTGGCACAGGAACCAATATGGCAGTTTCTATGCAACCTAATCAAATTAGCAAAAAAAATCCGGAATACACATCTGACAAATGGATAACTATCAATTTAGAGTCCGGCAATTTCACCCCTCCGTTCCTTACTCCATTTGATCAAAAAGTGGATGATAACTCAGATAATAAAGGGAAACAACGTTTTGAAAAAGCCATATCCGGCATGTATCTGGGAAAAATATTAGAAGCTGCTTACCCTGACAAGAAATTTGAAAAAGGCTTTGATGCGAGAAGTTTGAATAATATGATCAACTTCCCGGATATCTATAAAGAAGAATATGTAAAAGTAGCGCACTGGATCTACAAACGTTCTGCCCAACTGGTGGCCGCATCCATTGCAGGATTAGTTCTTTCATTATTGGAACAAAACCCGTCTTTCAAAAAGATTTGCCTAATGGCCGAAGGTACCTTGTTCTGGAGTGAAATCAAAGATGACAGAAATTACAATGAGTTGGTTTCCGTTGAATTGAACAACCTGTTGGCCGAATTCAATCATAAAGATATTGAGGTGAATATGGTTAAGGTAGCTAATGCGAATTTGATTGGAGCTGCTATTGCGGGAGCTGCAAAAGAATAAGAGAAAAATAAAGTACGAAATCCCATCCTAACGGATTTTATCAGTTCATATAAAAAGTCATAGAGAATCGTTGATACAATCTCTATGACTTATTTTTTTATAATTGGGTTTGGTTCCATTATAACATATATTCAGGGTCATTATAAAATTTTCTTTTCCCTTAATTGAGAAGTCTAATATTTGATAAAAGAACATATTCTCCTGAAAAAAGAAGAAGATTTAAGTTCTAATATTTTCGGATCTGTATCGAAAAAAAAAAAAATCAGACATCATTTTTTCAAACAATCGATAACTCTTATATCTATTATAAATTGCATATACAGTTAAACAAAGTAACCGTAACTGAATAATTGTCGACTACAGTGTAGAAAAATCAGTCAAAGAACTCATGTGTCAAAGTGGATTTACTTCCCGTTCCTGTTTCTACAGGCTTTTCGCTGCTTATGAAAATATAACACCTTCGGGATATCGAAAAAAAAGAAAATAAAATTTTGTTTACAGTACAAAATCCAGTATTCAGAAAAGCGTGTCCGATTTGTGCTATTTTTTGTCTGATGAATACTTTTGATTTCTGATTTTCTACCGTATATTTGCCTCAATTAATGATCCGTTAGGCAATGAGGATTGAAAGAGAGGACTCTTTTTTTCACCTGCCCATTGGATAACCGGAAGCAAAAAAATGAAAAACTATTTTATTAAACTTGTAATATTATCATGAAAAAACTATTTATTTTGTTTTTTTTATTGATTTCTGTCTGCAGCTTTGCACAGCGGCAAATGGAAAATCTGGACCGTGGATTGATTGCTCAGAAAGTGACTGGTAAAGGAATGTATGTAAACTGGCGTATTACCGGCCAGGAATGGTATGGAACATCTTACAATTTATACCGTGATGGGATACTGGTTAATACTACCCCCATTACCGGTGCATCCAACTATACCGATGCAACCGGAACTCCGGAATCTGTATATACAGTGACTTCCATAAAAAATGGTGTTGAAAGCGCAAAAAGTAAACCGGCGCTCATATTAACGAATAATTATCTGAACATCAAGTTGCGTGACCTACCCGGTGGATATGCACCCAATGACGCTACCATGGCCGATCTGGACGGTGATGGAGAGATGGAGATACTCGTAAAACGTATCTATGCAGATTGGGCCATCAATGTTACGTATTACAGCTATATTGAAGCATATAAATTGAATGGGGATTTTATGTGGGCCATCAATGTAGGTCCGAATATTACAGACGATGTAGAAATAAATGTCGCAGCCTTTGACTTTGATGGTGACGGAAAAGCTGAAGTCTTCCTGCGCACTTCGGAAGGGACAATCTTTGGCCTGGATATTAATGGTAATGGAGGTGTTGCCATCGGTGATACAAACAGTGATGGAAAAACTAATTATCGCCTTGGCGGACAATATATGATCGAAGGTCCGGAATTTTTGTCATTGGTTGACGGAGAAACAGGGAAAGAGTTGGATCGTGTGGATTATATACCACGTACCTTTGGCGGCAAAACTGTAGAAGAAATCTGGGGCGACGGCTATGGACACCGTTGCAGTAAGTATTTCTTCGGAGCTCCCTATTTAGATGGCAAGAAACCCAGCCTTTTCATTTCAAGAGGTATTTATACACGTATCGTGATGCGCACATACGATGTTGTAAATAAAAAACTGGTATTTAAATGGGAATTCAATACCGACAATAATCCGGCTTATGCCTATCAGGGGAACCACAACTATACAATTGCAGATGCTGATGGCGACGGTTGTGATGAAATCATATATGGTTCCATGACAGTAGATCATACCGGAAAAGGATTGTATTCCACTGAATTGGGACATGGTGACGCCATACATGTGGGTGATTTTGACCCCTTTCATAAAGGAATAGAAGTATGGGCTTGTCACGAAAATGTAACCGGGATCTCTTTCCGGGAAGCTAAGACCGGTAAAATGTTGATTCGTCGTGCTACAGGAAAAGATACCGGCAGGTGTATGGCTGCGAATGTCACAAATGATTATTTGGGAGCTGCCTTAGGAGGCGTAGATCCCTTATTTTCGGCAACTACCCGGGAAGCTGTAACAGATAAGGGTGGATTGACCAACAACTTCCGTATTTACTGGGATGGAGACTTGCTGGAAGAAGGATTTAATTATGATGCTTTCAGTGAAAGCACAGGAGGAGGCGAAGGAACAATCTGGAAATATAACCAATCCGGAGCACTATTTAAAACTTCGGGAGCATTGACCAACAACTGGACCAAGGGAACCCCCTGTCTGCAGGCAGATATCTTTGGCGACTGGCGTGAAGAATTTATTATGCGCTCGGCAGACAATAAAAACCTGCGGATTTATTCAACCTCCACTCCTACTGGACATCGCATTTACACATTGTTGCACGACATGCAATATCGTCAGGCTATTTGCTGGCAAATGTGCGGATATAATCAACCTCCTCATGTAAGTTACTTCCTGGGAGATTTAGAAGGAATTACCCTTCCTCCTCCTCCTGTCATGAATAACGATAGATTAGTGTACAACGGAACTGGCGCATGGGATGGTGCGAACTGGACAAAAAACAAAGAAACTGCAAGTTATGCGAACGGTACTTCTGTACTTCTTGACGCAGATGCAGGGGGAACAATTACTTTAACAGGCGCTGTGTCTCCCGAATTATTGACTGTAAACAGCATCGGAAATCATACTTTGCAAGGTGGTTCTTTCACCGGAGCCATGCATCTGAATAAGCAGGGAACAGGCACGCTGACCCTGAGTAGTGATCTTCTGTATACAGGCCCAACTGAATTGTGGGACGGGCTTACTGTCATCACATCCAACGTTCAGCAATCCCCTGTCTGGATGAACCGTTTTGCAGAGCTTAATCTGAAAGCAGATGCGCAAAAAGGAATCATACAGGAATATGGATCTATTCTCCGCCTTGGCAATAACAATGAAAAAAATACGGTAACAATCTCTGATTCTCTTTATCTGAAGTGGGGTGCACAGGTAGATTTTGATGTATACGATTCGGATTTCAGCACAGACCTGTTGAAAATAAATGGCAACCTGATCCTGACGAAAGAGGCTGTATTCAATATTATTCCACACATTTCCGGCACAACAATCAAACCGGGAAAATATCTGCTTGCCGAAGTTAGCGGTACAATCAAAGGTAATTTATATGAATTGGTGATTAGCGGATTAGACGGAGTCGCTTGTGCATTGAGCACAGAAGACAATAAAATTTACCTCAATGTAGATGACATCCGTACAGCAACTTCCGTAATCTGGAAAGGCGCCAATAATAACGGTGAATGGAATCTGGCTTCTACCAAAAACTTTCTGAATGGGGAAAATGAAGATATTTTTGTCACAGGAGACAATGTAATAATGGATAACACCGCTACAAAGAGGGTTGTAAATCTCACTTCCAATGTATCCCCTGCCTCTTTATTGATTGACAATACTTCGGCCTATACTATTATGGGAACAAAATCCGTCAAAGGAATTGCAAAATCTATTATAGGCCAAATGTCTTTTACCAAAAAAGGGACAGGAACGCTAACTATTAGTAATGCCAACTCTTTCTCCGGGAAAATAGAAATTCTGGATGGAATAGTAGCAGTGAATACATTGGCTAATACAACGATTACCGATGGTTCATTGGGTGTAGTTCGTACGAAGGCATCTGACTTTGTGATCAATGGCGGTACGCTGAAACCCAATGGAAGTCTGATCACTTCTTCATCTCCTATGACGATTGGTGAGAATGGAGCTACTTTTAATGCAAGCAGTGATATTATCATAGAAGGAGCTATCAGCGGAACAGGGAAACTGATCAAAACCGGGGCCTCTACACTTTCCTTGAATTCACCCAACTCATATACCGGAGGTACAGAGGTCAAAGCGGGAACATTATACATGAGTGCATCTAATGCAACTTTCGGAAAAGTTGGTTCTCCATTGCTACTTTCAGGAGGTACGGTACAAGTTCTTGATAATTCTGGTCTATATGGTATCAATTTTAATTATGCAGTGGAAGTCCCAAGCGGAGCAACAGCAACTTTACGTGCCGGCTCCCGTAGTACAATCAATGGTACATATACCGGTTCTGGCACATTAAACCTCTATGTTCCTTATGTCCGTGCAGATATAGGCGGCAACTGGTCGGGATTTACAGGTAAACTGAATGTAACAGGTAGTCAATATCGCTTCTCTACAAGTCTTGACATGTCAGGTACTACTTTGGTTCTGGGAGAATTGACAATGGGACATTTCCAGGCTGGTTCAGGAAACGCGTCATCGGGAACAACAAAGATCGGAGCCTTGTCTTCAACTTTCCCTACTGCTACTGTAACAAATGGCACCTATAATGTTGGATATACCAATACGAATGCAAGTTTTGCCGGAGTTTTGGATGGAGTGACTATTAATAAATATGGTACCGGTAACTGGACATTAACAGGTAAAAGTTCTGCTACCATTAATATCCATGCAGGTAAAGTGATCGCCAATGCGACTACAACAACTACCGGTGCAATTACTGTGAATTCCGGTGGCACGTTAGCAGGATCCGGTGCAGTAAAAAATGTAACCGTCAATAGTGGCGGAACATTAGAACCCGCAGCCAATACATCAGCCATAGGCACATTTACAGTAGGTGGAGCACTTACTATGAAAGGAAAACTTTCTTTCAAACGCAATGCAACACGCAATGACAATCTGGTGGTAACCGGCAATACGACTTTAACTGATGCTATCATTGAAATCAATGCTTCCAATGAATTATCTGTAGGAGATGAATTGAAGATACTTACTGTGTCAGGAAAAATAACCGGTACTTTCACCATGTCTCCAGCCGCTCCGGGTGAAGGACTATCATGGGATACCAGCCGCTTACTGAGCGAAGGTATATTGTCGGTGACCGAATCAACAGGCCTCCACACTGTGGGAGTAAATGGCCCGAAGATCTATCCGACTGCAGTAACAGATATATGCCATGTAGATGTATCCAATGCCTGCCGGGGTAAAGTACAGATGGAACTTTACAATGCAGAAGGAAAAGTGATCCTGAAACGCACGTTTGATGCTGCCGAAGTACAAGATATTAACCTGTCAACTAATCCTTCAGGTATTTATTTCCTTATCCTGAAAGCCGGTAACGAGAAAATACAACAAACGATTACTAAACTGTAATTAAGATTTTAAATTGAGTAGGAGAAAACAAAAGTAGTTTTCTCCTACTCGATTAATAACTACCCGATACTTGAATATTGATGCCTTTAGAGGTGTTTACACACCTCTAAAGATCCGTATATTTCAATATCCTAATATTTGAATCCGGGCAGTTGCATTACATAGTTTTTTCATTAAATTATTTTTCTGTTGAACAAAGCAGGTTTGTTTAACAGAATTTGGGTAATTTAATTAGTAAGCGTTATCTTTGAAACAGAATTTGATAACTATCCAATGAATCCAGGGTTTATCCTCATAAGAAATAGATTGTGCATGTTGTTTTTTGCATGTGCAATTTTTCTTTATGCTCCTTTCTTAAAAGGACAGAACCTTAGTTATCAGGAATTTGAAAGGATTCCTTTCAATGATGTATTGACCGTGCTAAGTTTTGTACAGGATCCTCTGGGAGTCATGTGGATGGGCACCCAAAAAGGCATTTATAGTTATGATGGTTATACTACACGTAAATCGATACCCCCAGAAGATTTTCCAAAGGAAATGAATATTATATATAGTGGGGTAGTTTTTGACAAGGAACATATTTGGTTCGGCACAAGAAAAGGTGTGTTTGTATATGATTACAAAAAAGACCGGTATGAAATGCCTCCCATAGAGATCCCTCTGGATATCCGTTGCATGTTCTTATGGGAAAACACCTTGTGGATTGGCTCTATCCAAGGATTATACAAGTATCATGTAAGGGAACAGAAACTGGAGAAAGTGGATCATCCGGCAATACCTCACCCGGCAATCTATTCTATTGTACGTGCAGAAGATGGACTCATATACATAGGCACATACGACGGACTTTGCATATATGACTCTATCCATGACACATTCAGGGAAGTGAAATTCGCAACAATGCCCGGAAAAAGCAATCTTCACATTCATTCCATGTTCTATGATTCCATACGAAAATGCGTTTGGGTAGGAACTGCTGAGGCATTGTATACCTATAATCTTTCTCAGCAAACTCCGGAAAGAGTTAATCCGTTGAATGGAAATGTAATAAAATCTATCACAACCGATTACGATCAGAATCTTTTGCTGGGCACTAACAATGGCTTATATATTTATCATCCTGAAAGCCGGTTTCTCCGTCATATTGTACATGATTCCCGTTATCCGCAATCGCTTGTAGATAATATTATCATGCAAATTTTTGTGGATCACTACAAAAATATCTGGATCGGAACGAATACAGGAGGAGCGATTTATCATCACGACAAAGCCTATCAGTTCATCCCCATTTCACAAATTACAGGAACGGGAGATGGGAACACTTTTGTAAAGGTATTCAAAGATTCTCGACAGAATTTATGGTTGGGTGGAACAGAGGGATTGATCAAGCTCCCCAACAACTTCAACGAGATGGAAAAGAAGCATGTATGGTATCGTGTGGGGGATTTGCACTTCCCTTTACGAAATAATTTGATACGGGATATCTACGAAGATCCTGAAAAGAATATTTGGTTGGGAACCGAAGGTGGAGTCGGACGAATTGATTCTACCACCAAGCAGGTTGTTTATTACAATATTACGGATAGTACGATGCGATTCAATGCCAACTGGATATATAGTCTGCTGGAAGATCCTCTGGGCCGGTTATGGGTGGGCACATGGATGGAAGGAGTATTTGTAATAGACAAGGCAAGCCTGATGAAATCTACGGCAAGTAAATGCATGTCCACTCATCATTTTTCTAAAAAAGAAGGATTGACACATAATCATGTGTATAAACTGGTACAGGATCCATACGGACATGTTTGGGTTGCCTGTGATGGTTTGTGTAAAATTGGGATAGAAACTTTTCAGGTAAGAAAAATTCCATTATATAATGATCAAGGGAAAGAAATTACCCCGTTTTTTAAACACATGCTGTGTGATAAAGAAGGATATATATGGGTAGGTGTTAATGATGGGATCTGCCGGGTGAACTCACGGACTGATGAGACAAATTACATCCATTTTAAGAATCTGGAAGAAGAAGGGATCAATTCGATCGTAGAAACAGAAGATCAGATCTGGGTCTCTTCCATGGACGGGATGATTATTGTGGAAAAAAAGTCGCTAAACGTAGGATACTTCGGTTTCCACAATAAAAAATTCCAGGGGAGCCATTATGATGCACTTTCCGGCAAGCTGATTTTCGGAGGGATTGATGGGATTGCCCTCTTTTCAAAAGATCTGCCTACAGTAAATATTCACAACTCTCCTTTTTACCTGACCGGACTGTATGTCAATGGGAAGCCCTTTGAACCAACAATAGAAAGCATCCGTTATCTCCACACAATCGAACTAAATTATAATCAGAATAATCTTGTATTCGAATTCTCTGACTTGCTTTATTCGTTGCAGTCCAGAAAAGTTGCTTACCGGATGGAAGATATTGATAAGGACTGGCAAATGATAAGGCAGGGTTCTAACCACATAACCTATACCAATCTACCTCCGGGAGAATATATTCTTTCCATTTGTTTGTTGGATGCACAAGGTAATCTTTCAGGGAATCAATCGAAGTTTATTTTGATCATACACCCTCCCTGGTACTATTCCGGTTGGGCAAAGTTCATCTATATCATACTTTTGATTGGTATTACCTTATGGACTGTCAATTACTTCATGGTCAGGAACCGCTTAAAGATCGAACGGATCAATAAAGAAAAAACCTTGGAACTGTCTCGCTTAAAGATTGATTTCTTTACGAATATTTCCCACGAATTCAAGACCCCGTTGAGCCTCATTATCGCTCCGGTCAGCAAATTGATATTGGAATCGAAGAATCCGCAGTTGAAAAACAAACTCAAAATGATTGAAGAGAACGCCTTGCACTTGAATACGCTAATCAACAAAGCTTTGAATTTCCACCGGATGGACGAGAGCGAACAGATTGTAATCCGTTCAACAGTGGATATTATAGATTTCCTGCAAAAAAATTTCAATTCCCACGAAACTCTTTTTGCAGACAGGCAGATTGATGCCCGCTTTATATCTTCCGTAGAAACATTGTATATGGCTATTGATATGCTAAAGATGGAATCAGTGATCAACAACCTGCTTTCTAACGCACTGAAATATACAGAACCAGGAGGAATTATTACTTTGTCTATCCAGTATAATGAATTACCCAAACAATTGGAGATCAATGTGTCTGATTCTGGGATCGGTATTTCCTCCGATGAATTGCCATATGTATTTGACCGTTTCTTTCAGTCGAAAAATGCAAAAGGAAAAGAAGGAGCGGGAGTAGGACTGTACCTGGTAAAAAGCCATATTGAACTGCTTGGCGGCTCTGTACAGGTTCAATCCTCAGAAAATGAAGGTACCCGGTTTACCATACTACTTCCCGTAGTAATGGATACGCAGACAACACTTGAAAGTGTGCAGACAGATTCCAATAATGACAAGGAAAAACCTTTAGTCCTGGTTGTGGATGACAACCGGCAAATCGCTGGGTTCATTTCAGAATCCCTGACCCCCTATTGCCGTGTGGTCACAGCGTACGATGGAAAATCCGGCTTGGAACTTTGCCGGAAGATTATTCCCGACCTAATCATTGCTGATGTCATGATGCCGATAATGGATGGCCTTGAAATGTGCCGACAAATCAGGAAACTGCCCTTATTTACAGTCACTCCCATTATCATGCTTACCGCCAAAGATGATATGGAAACCGAACGCCGAAGCATCGATATAGGTGTTGAATACTTTGTTCCCAAACCATTTGATATAGAAGTACTCCTGTCACGTATCAGACGACTAACAGGAATTCACAGGCAGTTGGAAGAAAAAATCAGGATCAAGACCTTGTCAGAACCATCCGGAATGGAGGCTGTTTCATTCAATGAACGATTCTTGACAAAAATCACAGAAATCATCGATGATAAGGTGTCCGACCCTGATTTTAATGTGAATGCATTGGCTTTGATCAGCAAAACGGATATTAAGCAACTCTACCGTAAGATCAAACAATTGACAGGTAAAACCCCGGTAGACTATATTAAATCGATCCGACTGAAGAAAGCGGCAGTGTTACTTTCTCAAAAAAAGTTCTCAGTTTCCGAAGTCATGTATCTGGTTGGCTTTTCCAGCCATTCTTATTTTACAAAATGTTTCCAGAAAGAATTCGGAAAATCTCCTAAGCAGTTTATGGAATCAGAATAATATAATTTCAACATTATGGCTAGCATTTTAAAATCAGACCAATGGGAATTTAAAGAAAATCCCAATAAGATTGATCATTTCAGATTATTTACCGACATTTCGTGGATTAAGAAATGGGATAAACCCTTTTTTATTACAACAGTCTTCTATTTAAATTATTTTTCTAATACTTATTTTATTTGATTCATGAATTAAAAATAAAATTTAATGAGGATAATATTCAATCACACGATTAACCATAATTTTTTCAAATACATTTTCCGTACATTTGGTCCAATTTTTCATGGCATCATAGACATTATAATAAATAAAAAATAAAGCATATTAAACAACAAGTCTATTTATTTTTGTACATTTGTACCCTGAACAATAGAGTTTATGTTGAATCCTTTTACAGCAATGCTATGCTCCGTCTTTTTCAGACGGCCTTCTCATCGTCGAAATCGACATCAAAATCAGCTTCTTTTGTTAGTATTAACAGTCGCGAAGGTATGTAAGACTATGTCGTGACACATTTGTAAATTAGATGAATTCATTTTTTATAGGCAATCTGGAAGTGAAACTTCCAATTATTCAGGGAGGAATGGGTATAGGGGTTTCCTTGTCAGGATTAGCTTCGGCTGTGGCAAATGAAGGAGGCATAGGTGTTATTTCATGTGCCGGATTGGCTTTAATCTACCATAAATCCCCTGGAGATTTTTTAACCAGGAGTATTTCCGGATTAAAAGAAGAAATCAGAAAAGCTAAAGAAAAAAGCAGAGGTATCATTGGAGTGAATATTATGGTTGTGTTGAGTAATTATGCAGACATGGCAAAAACAGCGATAGCTGAAAAAGTGGATGTTATTTTTGCCGGAGCAGGACTGCCTTTCGATCTACCTTCCTTTCTGACTAATGATAGCAAAACTAAATTGGTACCGATTGTATCCTCTTCGCGAGCTGCCCGGATTATATGCGACAAGTGGAAACATAATTATGGTTATTTGCCTGATGCTATTGTTGTAGAAGGGCCGAAAGCAGGTGGCCATTTAGGGTTCAAATTGAACCAACTTGACGATGAACAATACTCTTTGGAGCAACTCATACCTCAGGTAATAAATATTGCCAACTCCTACAAAAATGAGAAAAACATTCCGGTAATTGCAGCAGGAGGCATTTCTTCAGGAAAAGATATACTTCGTTTCATTGAAATGGGGGCCTCAGGCGTACAAATGGGGACTATATTTGTCACCACCACTGAATGTGATGCATCCGACACCTTTAAAAACACTCATGTGAATGCCAGACAGGAAGATGTAAAGATCATACAAAGTCCGGTCGGGATGCCAGGCAGAGCAATTTATGGAGAGTTTATCCGGAATGTAGAAAAGGGATTAGAGAAACCTAAAACTTGCCCTTTTCACTGTATAAGAACCTGTGATTATACCCAAAGCCCTTATTGTATTGCCCAGTGTCTCTATCAGGCATCAAGAGGTAACATGAAAAAAGGCTATGCTTTTACAGGTATTAATGTCCATCTGTCTGAAAAAATATCGAGTGTAAAAGAAGTTATTACTAAGCTAAAGGTTGAATTTCTTAGTGCAAAACTCAAAAAATAATTTGTGCAGAAATTAATAGCATATCCGCTTTCGGTTATTTACTACTTACTGTTTGGAAGCACTTTAGCTATCTTTCATCCTGTACAATGGTTGTACTTCAACTTGTTTGGTTATGAAACTCATAAAAAAAGTGTAGATGCATTGCGCCTCTTCCTCTCATAATCCTCTACAGGTAAAGGAAATACCTTTTCCTGAGTTTTTTTGATAAAACAGAAAAAATGATAGCTCAGGCTATCAATTAATACAAAACAATTGATATTAAGTAGATGCTGGGAATTAGTTTCTATTGGGTTTGATTTGAAATAGTATAAACTAATTAGCAAAGATTACTTACTTTTTAATATTACAACATGACATTTAAAGAATTAAATATTTCAGAACCGATATTGAAAGCTCTGATAAATAAAAAATACGAAACGCCTACCCCTATACAGGAACAAGCGATACCTGTCGCACTTAAAGGATGGGATTTATTGGGAATAGCCCAAACTGGGACAGGTAAAACTGCTGCCTTTGCAATACCCGTTATACAGAATTTGAATCATCCACGGCCTAAAGGACAAAAGCGCGAGATAAAAGCATTGATACTGACTCCTACGCGTGAGCTAGCGATACAAATCAACGAATGTTTCAGTGATTATACTCAATACACAGATTTACGCCATACCGTGATTTTTGGAGGTGTCAATCAAAATCCTCAAGTTGACAAACTGAACAAAGGTGTCGATATCCTGATAGCCACTCCCGGACGTTTGCTTGACTTGATAGCACAAAAGCATATCAAACTTGCCCATATCCGGCATTTTATTCTGGATGAAGCCGACCGGATGCTTGACATGGGTTTCATACATGACGTCAAACGCCTGTTGCCGATGTTACCAAAACAAAAGCAAACATTGTTCTTTTCTGCAACTATGCCTCAGGCAATAACAAACCTTGCAAAATCTATTTTGTGTAATCCGGTCAAAGTAGAAGTTACGCCTGCATCGTCAGTAATAGATACAATAGAGCAATATATCTACTTTGTAGAGAAACAGGAGAAGAAAGATTTGCTTATTAACTTACTGAAAAAAGACAAAGAAAAACCGGTATTGATATTCTCACGGACAAAGCACGGAGCTGATAAAATAGCACGGGTACTTTGTAAAGCCGGAATAGGTAGTGCTGCCATTCATGGAAATAAATCGCAGAATGCAAGACAAAGGGCTTTGTCTGATTTCAAATCACACGGAATACAAGCACTTATTGCGACAGATATTGCCGCCAGAGGAATTGACATAGATCACTTGCAATTGGTTATCAACTATGATCTGCCGGATGTTGCAGAAACCTATGTACACCGTATCGGGCGCACAGGAAGAGCTGGAAATGCCGGTACTGCCTTGACATTCTGCGCTCAGGATGAACGGGTAATGTTGAAAGATATCCAGAAATTGACCGGAAAAATGTTATCTGTTGCAACTAATTGAATTTCAAAAACAAACAATAAATTAAAACATAGAGGAGTATTAAATGGCAAAATCAAATTCATTTAACAAAAGAGACGTAGAAAAAAACAAACAACAAAAGAGAAAAGAAAAGCAACAGCGCAAAGAAGAACGCAAGGCTGGTGTCAATAGTAGCAATTCATTTGAAGATATGATTGCCTATGTGGATGAGAATGGAGTAATTTCCAATACCCCTCCTGATCCTGACAAAAAGCAGGAAGTAGATTTGGATGACATATCCGTTTCTACTCCCAAAAAAGAAGAGGCGGAAAAAATCGTATTGACAGGCCGTGTGGAGTACTTTAATCCGGACAAGGGTTATGGTTTTATCAAAAATCTTTCCGGAATGGACAAATATTTCTTCCATGTCAGCAATGCTCCGGCAAACATTACTGAAGGAAATAGGGTTACATTTGATTTGGAACGGGGAGAAAAAGGCCTGAATGCTGTAAATATTGTTCTTGCAAAATAGTTATGTTATATACTGGTCTTATCAGTCAATGGAGTTCAAACAGTACACGACTTACATTCTTGGACGATGGACGGAGATATCTTGAACGATACCAGTAGTACATATAAAGAATTTCTTTAGAATAGGATAACAATATATAACCGAATTTTAACAGAAATAAGCCCAACTTTTCTCATATTCTATTGTTGTAATTATAAAACTTGTCTTGACTTTTTTTGAACGCGAATTTGAACAAATTAAAGACGAATTTTTAAAACATTTTTATTCTAAATTTATTCCCTATTCGTTCAAATTTGCGTTCAGAAAAATATGTAGAATCAAACTATTCAAAAGTCTGGATGAATGCATCTGTAATGAAAGACAATTTTTGTTACAGAACTTATTATTAACTAAATCATAATTATCATGGGAAGAGAAGGAGTGAAAATCATCAAAGGTATTGATGTCAAAGATTTGATTAAATTGTTAAATGCAGCATTAAGTGAAGAATGGCTGGCTTATTACCAATATTGGGTAGGAGCGCAATTAATGGAAGGTCCAATGCGTACTTCAATCGAAGCTGAATTATTAAAACATGCGACTGAAGAGTTTGGACATGCCCAGCTTTTGATAAACCGGATTATCGAACTGGAAGGAATTCCTGTTTTGTCGCCGGACGAATGGACTAAATTAGCTGGGTGCAAATATTTTCCACCTACAGACCCATATGTAGAAATTATCTTAGACCAGAATCTGCAAGGTGAAAGATGTGCTATCGCGCGTTATCAGGAAATCGCAGCTTTGACCGACGGAAAAGATTATGCAACACATGAAATTGCCGTTCAGATTCTATCCGATGAATTAGAACACGAACGCGATATTGAAGACTGGTTGAAGGATATACAACAAATGAAACTGCATATCGAATAAACTACTCCAATTACCTTGCAAAATTTAAATGCCTTCAGGTACATATCTTTATTACTTAATTTAACACTTGGCATAAAAGTAGTAACTACTCAGCGAAAAATTTTCCACTCAATTAAATCTGAAATATCAAATATTGATTTAATGTTTCAGTTCTTTGAAGAAAATCCTGCAGGAAGCTACCAACCAAATCCTTCTGAGAAGTATGCTCCCAACGCTATTGCTTGTACTATCAGTAAGGGATATTGCTTGGTGTAAAAGAAGGAATGTTCTTATTTATAAAACATTTTTTAAAAGATGACACCTTGAATAGGAAACAACAGCCTCTGTATAATATTGTGGAGTTGAATAGATACATGGGGAATATTGCGTAAAGAGAGAATTGACTTGATTTTTATACAAATGAAGAATAAAAATGTGTAAGTCAGCGAGTAATTCAATGAATAATCCCCTTGCAATCTATTGATTATAAGGGGATTAAAATTTTAAACGTGGTCCCACTTGGGCTTGAACCAAGGACTCCCTGATTATGAGTCAGGTGCTCTAACCAACTGAGCTATGGGACCTGCTTCTTCTTGTAAAAGCGAGTGCAAAGATAAACTTTTCTTGTCAATATTACAAATTTCATTCATGAAAATTTGTAATATTCTTTTGTTTTAATTGAGTTTTATATAAGAGTTTATATTGAATACAAAGAATAACCTGCTTTGTACACCTGAAAAACAAATTTGAAGGAGAATTATTGAGAACCTTACAAGAAAAAACCGTCATACATATGTGCTCTGAAAAGAGCCAACGATAGTGACAAAAATCTATCGAATTGCTGCAAATAGACAAAAATACCGATTACACTACAAACGCACTTTTAATGTCTGATGGGATGTTGAAACAAGCAATATGATCCAAATGCAATATGAATCATTAGGATTGAATGGCCATCCTATTATGAATGATTCATACTGTCCTGACACAATAAATCATTTCTGCCAATTTATTATCATTCTTATTATCAATAAGATATAATCAAATAAATGGTATCTCCTTTTGTTTGGCCTCTTTTTTGGATATATATAAGAGAGTTATTCAACTAAGTAGAAAATTCGTATTGAAACTACCGGCCGGCCTATAATTCAGGAATGTTTCAAGAGAATATCAAATTAAAACAAAAATGAATATGAAATCAAAATTACAGATTATTGTTGCTTTGTTATTTCCTTTATGTGTTTCAGGACAAGATCCTTCTGTAGTCCGTTTTGTTAATGCCGGAAAAATGACTGTAGCTCCTGCCTTGAACAACGTCTCTGGTGTAACTCTGCACATACCGAATGCCGTAAGGGTAATTCGTAGTTCCGCTATTATTCAAAACGGAATTACTGAAATCGGAGGAAATTTTTATCAGGATTCTGATGCGAATGCTTTTGTAACGGCTCCCGACGGACGAGGAATCAGTCAGGGAACGGTATCTTTTATTACCACGAACGGATCGCAGCGTATAATCACTTCTTCATCCATTGCAAATTTTAATCGTGGAATAAATTATGTAGCTTTCCCTATATTAGAGACAGCTACTGACGATGAACTGTTGATACCTTCCCGCATGGGTATCGATGCCATCAGTATTAAATGTACCGGTACCGGAAAAATTCGATTGGAGTCTGCTACCGATGACTTGGATAATACGATGGATGCCTCGCTTCGAATTACCGGAACCGGCTCTTCCGCATCAAATGTACCATTGGGAGCTATGATTGTCGAACGGAATGTAGTTCCTTACCGTGCGGTTTCAGGTACGCCGACAAATAACCTTCCGCTGTTTGCATTTGCTTCGCCTTTTGAGAACAATCAACGAAGTGGTTATTTTGCAGGAAACTGGATTCGTCGGTTGATTGCCGATGATAATAACTATGGACATGTACGATTTGTGTATGGAAATGAAAGCAGCAATGGAGAAATCATCCGGTCTCAATATATACGCAATCCGGAAGAGCCTTTCCAAGTTGGCAACGGATATTTAATCAAACTGCAACCGGCCGGATTTGACTATTCCAGTTTGAAAGATGCTGGTGCGCTTTCAATTACCAATGCCAACCCTATAAATTATAATAAATCTGAATTTGTTTTTGACGGAACAGTATATACATTGAGTTCTCAGAATGAGCAATTATTTGCTTCAGACATATTATACAGCAGAACAATTAACACAATTCCCTCATATACGGTAAACTGGGTGATCGGAAATTCTTACACCTCCTCACTAAGTATTGCAGCTATTGAACAAAAAATAATTAATAGCCCGCTCGTATTCGATCCTAATATCTATGTTTTTCCGGCAGGAAGCACTACTTATCAGGTGCATAAAATAGCTCCCAATCCGACAACTACAATGGAAATTCTGGGTTTAAAGGAAATTCCAGCCATGAGTCTGTTCATGTTACGCTTGAGTAAAAATAAAACTCAAAACGGAACATTTATCATCGGAAAAGAAGATTTAGTGCATAGTACCTCTACTCACAATAAGTTGAAATCAGCGCCAGTGTACAATAACGAAGTTTTATTCCGTGTTACACCGGAGGAAAATAACTTCCTTTATGACATAGCCGGAGTTGCCATACGAAGCAGTGGAAAAAACGGCCTTGACAAGGGGGATATACAGAAAATGTACAATGATAATAATGAACTTTTCCAACTATATTTTCAATCATCCGACGGCAACCGGCTTTCAGCCGAAATCCTGCCCCCAGGTAGCGAAAAAGCTATTCTTTGCCTTTCTCCGGGTCAATATTCAGGAAAGCTAGTATTGTCTGCATCCCGGATGGAAAGCCTTTCGGATGGGATTCTTCAACTTGAAGATCTAAAGAACGGAAATATCATTGATTTGATGCAAAATAATGGAAAATATGCATTTGAAATCACTTCCGGTGATATTCCTCAGCGGTTTATTGTCCATTTTAATAGTCAGCCTACTGCAATTGATCGTTTTAACAAAGAAGAAGAACTTCAAATCTTTTCTGACGGGGATCATTTGATCATCAGTAGACTAACAGAGTTTGATCTAGGTTCTAAACTTGTCGTTTATGATATTAACGGACGTTGTCTGTTTCAAAAAGAAATAGACACAACTCCTCGAATGCAACTCTCAATGAAACTTCAGAAAGGGCTATATATTGTCCGGATAACAGGTAAAAGAAATGTATCTCACAAATTAGAACTATGATTACAATGCTAAGATTAATATTGCTCTTGATAGTATTATTTTTTACTGAATCCTATGCCCTAAGCAATTATTTTCCGGAAGTAGAAAATGGCGGGTATCCGGTAACTGAGAGCTATGACGTTCAGCTTCCTTCCGAATCTACTTTTGACGAATTATCCAACTCTCCTATGCTTCGCGCCTTAGGAGATGGAGAAGGAGAAGATGATCTTGAAAATCCCGGAGGTTCGGATTCTGGAGGAGGGATCAATGATCCGCCGCTTCCTATTTCCGATCCTGATTGGCCAATGGTTCTTTTCATTTTATTGCTGGCAACAGGCTATGGCATCTACTCCAGAAAGAGGATTAAATCTAAAATGTGAATAAGAAATATATACTGGCACTACTGTTCGACAAAGATATCGGATAATAGTGATAAGTTATCAAAAACTGTATTTGGTGCTCTAAGATAAAAAACAATAACAAATAACAATTTAACAACAAATAACATGAAAAAAAATAGATTATTCCGGCTTCTTGCTCTTTTGTCAATTTGCTTTTTGACAACAAACCTACAGTCTCAGGTAACAATAGGGAGCAATTTGGAACCTAATCTGGGTGCATTACTTGATTTTAAGGAGAAAACTCCCGGCATAGATAACCTGACATCCGACAAGGGAGTCTTGTTGCCCCGTGTCAGTCTGACGGATCTGAAAAAACTCCAGATTGGAATCGGTCCAGAGTTTATAGGAGATGAGAAAATCAAGCACGTAGGACTTACAGTCTATAATCTGACAGAAAATTATTCCGGAATTCCTTCTTATCTGAAAAAAGGAATCTACACATGGCAGGGTGATCGCTGGGAATATATGGGTTCCGATCCATCGTATTACGATCCGGTGAACAAATACCTGATCGATCATGAGGGAAATCGTTATTCTACAGCCGATTTCGGTGAGGCCGGGGTTTGGATGACGGTTAATTTACGTGTACGAAGCATCGATCCTGTACGCACAAGCGGAGGAGTTCCGACAGCAGTACTTTCAGGACCCAGCGCCACTGGTTTCCCATGGGCTTATCCTGGTCCGGACGGTTCGGACGATGCTGATCCTACTACTTTCAATGCCGACCCCCGGATTGGATTATTATATTCATGGTACTCAGCCAGCTTACGTGAAGCTGGAGGAGCTTATCAAGGGATCTGCCCCCGGGGATGGCATTTACCGTCTTATGTCAGTTATAATGCACTTGTCACTGAAATAACTAACAACATGGAAAAATACAGTATTTCAACCGGAGTGGGTGCTGGTGCAGCCATGAAAGCTCCTCAGGAGCTTTATACCGGGGATGAAAACAAGGGAACATCCAAATTTCCTGAAGACGGAGGGTTCTTTGCTTTATTAGCGGGTTTGAGAAATCATACTGAAGGTTCATCTTATAACTTTGGTAAAGTTGGTTATTTTTGGACTCCAGGCTATCCAACAGGATTTCCAGGTGGTCTTTATGTCTCCCTCCAACATAACGATGCATCGCTTTATTCGGGAAATAATGCACGTGCCGACAAAAGACAATTAATGAGTGTCAGGTGTAGGAAAGATCAGTGAATAATAAGTACCCCATCGTCCGTTGGCTCGGACGATGGGATCAAGAAAGCCGTAATGAAAATTTTCTATATTTACATCATTTCCTGATAAATTTACCCTGACAAATACCGGTTTCTGTTTGTACAACAACAAAGTAAACCCCAAGAGACAAGGCAGACACATTAATTTCCTTTACTTTTTGATTCTCCCTTTTTACCATGACTCCCGAACTATTTAGAATAATAATGTTCTCGATCTCTGTTTCACTTTCGATATACAATATATCTTTTACAGGATTGGGATACAGAACAATTGTATTCCGCTTGCTGTTGATAGGATTTTCAGGAATAGAGGTTCCTCCCGAAATAGATTCCACATCGAAAGTACGTGTTGCTACGGTTTGTGAACCATCGATTGCCGTCACTTTGACGGTTACAGTTCCTCCGGTGGTGTTTGGTATTCCTTTTAATCGTCCGGCCTGATCAATTGTTGCCAAATCAGATCCTGCTTCAATACTCCAAATCACATTTTGATAAGTAGTGTTCAATGGGAATATTTCAGCATATAAATACAACGATTGTTGATCCTGATTCAATACCGGATCTGATTCCACACTCATGATATTCAAGTTGTTCATATATACAATTGTGCGGGCATCGCCACTATAAACGACATTGGAACGACCCGAATTGTCTTCATTAGCCGATTTTAATCCCGAAGAACGAAGCTGCGGAGAAGGAATATATTCTAAGGCATAATAAGGTTCACTTGCATTAGCGATATTAGAATACGATAATTGCATTCCGGAAATTTCGGCTAACAATGTTAATGATTCAGGTGTAGCTCCGCGCATGATGCGATAAGTAGCAATTTCACGTCCTTTGTAAGGCGTCCAGATCAGGTTCCATTGTCCATCCGTTATTCCTTTATTGATTGTCAAATGAAGCGTTTGATGGATTTCACTTTTCGAACTGATAATGCCGGAATTCAGAACGGCGGCAATCGCATATCGTTCGCTCTTCACGGTTGAATTGGAAGACACATCAATAAACTGAGCCTGAGATGCCGCAACCCGTCCTGTTTCACGGAAATCGTTCAGGTAACTGCCTTCTTTGTAAATAATGACTTCCGAGCTATTAGCCGGCAAGTTATTGATATCCCATGTAATGACATTCTTGTTACTTG
>JAVBMQ010000016.1:0-11917 GCA_031552335.1 Bacteroidales bacterium
AAAATTAAGAGCCTCATTTGGAAAAGCAGGAAATCCTCCCGGATCCTCTTATGGTTATTATAATCGTTATGAAGTTCCGGGAACTTACGATGGCTTTTCCGTAATAACCCCTCGCTTCGGTGATGGAATCGGACAAAAAGACTTAACATGGGAAGAAACAGATGAGTGGAATTTTGGGTTGGATCTGGAATTTCTTAAAGGACGTTTCTTCTTTCAAACAGATTTATACAAAAAAGAAATAAAAGGCTTATTCTATACCCTACAGATGCCTGAAACCTCAGGATATAATGTATACAACACAAATGCTGCCAGTGTTAGAAATGCTGGAGTTGAATTAAGTTTAACTGCGAATATTCTACCTCCCAGTGTAAAAGATTGGAGTTGGAGGGTTATGGTAAATGCAGCATTCAATCAAAATATGATTACTGAATTACCATTTAATAACCGGACAATTGTTGAAAATGCCAGATATTTAAATGTAGGACACCCTATCAACCAATTCCGCATGTCAAAATTCCTGGGTGTATATCCTACTGATGATGATGTGCCACTGAATCCATATACGGGAATTCGTTACTTAGCCGAAGGAGGATCACCTTATAAAGCCGGAGATGCACACTTTTTAGATGTGGATGGTAACTACAAATGGGTATCTTATCAGGATCTGACAACAGTCGGTGATCCTAACCCGAGATGGGTAGGAGGTCTTAACTCCTCTCTCCGGTTCAAAAACTGGGATCTGAATATCCAGTGTAGCTTTACTCTTAAAAGAGATGTTTGGAATCAAAGTTTAGCACGAACTTTATCCATGGTAAACAGTCCTTATGGTGTGGATGAAGAAGGAAGGCCCTTCAGCAATTGGGGATGGGGAACACACTGGGCAGGTACAAAAGATTTTGTTGCCCGTAGAATGATGGTAAACCTGGATGATTTAAATTTCTGGCAAAAACCGGGAGACCAGGCTGATTTCCCAAGATATACTGTCTTCAACCGGACAGCTGCCAATTTCATACAAAACTCTTCTTTGTTTTTAGAAGATGGATCTTACTTTAAGGTCAACAGTATTATGCTAACTTATAGATTTCCTGATTTAAAAAAATTATACATTAACAACTTACGCCTGTCTCTGACAGCAGAGAATGTTTTGGTTTACACCAAATCACGTATTTCTGATCCTCAGAATGTAAGTCAGCAAGGCTACTATACAGGAAATGGATATGGGCTTCCCCGAACATTTACATTTGGTCTGAATCTGGAGTTTTAATTAACTATAAAAAGAAAAATCATGAAGAATAAAATAAAAATTTCAATAATGACGGCATGTATCGGTCTTATCGCTTTATCGACCGCTTGCGATGATTTTTTGGATCTTGAACCTAAAAATACTCCGGTAGGAGAAGCGTATTGGGAAACAGAAGCCGATGCAAATTCTGCCGTGTTGGGTGGATACTACAAATTGAGGGAAACATTGAGATTTGGAGGAGGATTGAACTTCTTTACTTATGGAGACTTTCCCGCTCAAATCTGGGAAAGTGGACGATGGGCTCAGAATCCATTCAAGGGAATTTATATCTATGACGGGAATGGAGAACTCTCTGACTGGAGTCCTTTTTATAAAGTTATTTTAGCGGCTAATGTAGCTATCAAAAATATAGCCGACATGCCGGAGAATATTTTTTCCGGAGGTGACTCCAAACGTAATAGTTATATCGGAGAAGCCCTGTTCATCAGAGCATTTACTTATTTTTATATGACCAGAATATGGGGTGAAGTGCCGCTTATTCTGGACCCCATTGAAGACGCTTCCGGCCTCGCATATGATGTACCTTTAGCAACAGAAGAGCAATTGTTAAAACAGTGCTTGGAAGATTTAACGCTAGCAAATTCATATCTGACATGGAAATATACTGCCGGAGCAATTAATACAAGGGCAAACAAAGGAAGCGTCAATGCTTTAATGGCTCACATCTACATGTGGAATACCCGGGCAAATAAAAGTACGATTGACACAAAAGATTTTGAACGAGCCATCGCATGTTGTGATTCTATTGAACAGGAAGGTCCATATGAATTGGTAAGTGCAGAAAATTACCTTAGCATCTGGAAGGGTAAGTCAATTGAAGGAATTTTTGAATTTCCTTTTGATGCCGCTCAAAAAGAAATGTTTAGTAAAAATCAAGGTTTTGTTGATCGGTTCTTAGGTTATCCTTATGTAAACGAACTGGACATGAAAAACCTTGGCCCTATATTCATATTCAGCCAGGATTTCTTCAATTTGTATTCGGATCCAAACGACCTTCGCACTCAATATTTGTTTGAGAATTTTAATAACAGGAGCCAGTGTTTCACTTTAAAGTATAATCAGATTCAATATACAAATACAGAAAAAACAGACTGGGTAACAGATAATAATGTGGTTATTTTCCGACTGGCAGATATTTATTTGCTAAGAGCTGAAGCCTATGCAAAGTTAGGAGAGTATGATAAAGCAATTAAATATCTTGATCGAGTTAGAGTAAGAGCCGGAACAGGAAATTACACTGGAAGCACAGACCGCTTATACATGGAAATTGGCGATGAACGTGAACGTGAACTTTTCCTGGAAGGACACCGCTTGTATGACTGGGTACGTACCGGGTTTTATTACCAAAAGTCATCTGTATATAGTCAAAGCCGGTATATGGAAGAAGGTTACTTATGGCCTGTAAATTACCGGTTGCTTAGCGCCAATAAATATGCACGGCAAACTCCTTACTGGGCTGATAAAATGCAAAATTAAAGCAATAACGATGTAGAGCATCTGTTTGACTAACAAGTCTATATATAAGTAACGCATTAACAATTTAATAAAATAAATAATTAAAAATATGAAAAACACAATATATTTTATAATTTTAATCATTCTCGCTTGCTCCTGCGATGATCATTTTATTGATGGCGGAATACATGATCCATCTGTAAATGTTTCAACAACAGATTATCTGAAAGGAAATTATAAATTTCAGAAAATCCTGACTCTTTATGAGAAAGCGGGCATGCTTCAAGAGCTGAATGAGCCAAACGTAACGGTATTTATGCCTACCGATTATACGGTAGATCGTTATGTCACACAAATGAAGATTGAATACCGGGGAAAATATAATGATGAAAATTATCCGTTTACTTTCGATAGCTTATTAGTTCATATTCCTGAATTTAGAGACTCATTGGCAATGTATATTATTCAAAAGCCGGTTAATCGTAATAATCTTACTTCTCCCGTGCGAACAACGAGTAAATTAGGAAACGAAGCACAAATATATTTGGAAGAATCACTTTTATATACAGAATGGCTTCCCAATTCAAAACCTTTATTATTGTATTATAAATGGATTAAAAACGGATTGGATGAAGAAGGAGTTGTGGTTCCGGATGCAGATAAAGATGTTGCCAACTTATGTCAGACAAGTGGGCTCATAACAACTACAGGCGTCTTGCATGTGTTGGAAGATGCACATAACTTATTTTATAACACACGTCCAATAACTGAAAACTAATCAGGAGGAAAATTTATGAACAAGAAATATATCATAATCATGTCTGCCATTTTATGTTTATTCTATTATAGCAGTTGTGAAAAAGTACAGGATGGCTATATAAGTGATACAATCCTTTATTATACGAATCCCATTATTGTTTCCTCAGGTGTCACCTCCTATTCAATAACTCCCAACTTAGGAGGTTCTTCCTATCCTGTTAAATTCGAATTACTTGATGTAAAGGATTCATTGGGCAATTCAACAGACGAACTTACCAAACTACGGGATCTTTATATCTGGAATGCTCCATATAACAGTCTTACTGACACAACATTGGATTTAATATTAGCGAAAAGGGAAATTTCGGAATCCGATGTAACTATGAAACTAATCGAGGGCAGTGGTCAGTTTTTATTTACAGAAGCAACATCCCAATGTAAAGACGGTACTTATTCAGTATCAATGAAAATGAGTAATTCTGCTGGTGAACGTATATTTAATGATGTTGTAAAAATTAAATTACAAAGTATTCCATACAAAGAGGTAACGTTGAACTGGAACATTGCCTTAGCAGACCCTGGTTTCGTAGATCCCGGAGGTCCCGGAGGATGGATGAGTCAATATATGCCTAAACTGGAAATGGTAAATGATCCGGAGGGGCCGAATAAAATTCACATTCAGGTTTGCGATAAAAACGGAAGTCCTTTTAGCTGGAAAAAAGGAGAAATTGTCCCAAGAGGTGACCGTCCTCGTTTGGAACTTGCAACACCGTGGTCAAAACCGGAATATACCGATACTGAAGCCATTTTCGAATATCCTTTTGTTCCTTTTCCTTTCGGAGTGACTACTTCAGAAGGAGTGACTACAGATTATTGGTATTATCGCATAGTTGCCAATCATTGCGCCATTGACGGATATGTACCTCAAAAGTGGCATAATAATATTCTTTTCGGATTCTTCTGGTACCAGCCTGGTGAATGGTTTGTAAAAATGACCTGGCCAATGACAACCAGAATTCCATAGAATCAAATTTGTTTTGACTTTTTTTGGATACGGATTTGAATGAATTTGAATGAATTTGAATGAATTTAGAATAAAAATATTTTAAAAATTCGTCTTTATTCGTTTAATTCGTTCAAATTCGTGTCCAAAATCATTTAGAATAAAACTATTCCTTATAATTAGAATATGAGCTCAAAATTTTTCATAATTCTATTTTTATCGGTCTTATTTCTTTCCTGTAAGGAAAAAGAATCCGTGTTTATCTATCAGAATCCCATCTTGGGGATGGACTTCCGGGACACCCATATTCTGCAGGAAGGAGACACGTACTTTGCAGTGGGAACTTGTGGTCCCCACTGGGAAGGAGCGAATGCCGGCGTTAAATTGTATTCTTCTCCGGATCTGGTTCACTGGAATTATGAGAAATTACTGATCGATGCCTCCCGGCTGTCGCCCGACGTCTGGTATAAAGACCGTTTCTGGGCGCCGGAATTGAGGAAGATCAACAACCGATTCTATCTGACTTTTAATTGCCAGAATAACAGCGGAGGATATGGAGATGTTGACAATCAGAAGCATTTCCATTCTTGTGGTGTTGCCGTTTCCGATTCAATCGGAGCATCCTATCAGGTGATGACAGAAAACGAACCGCTTGTTCCGTTTCCGGCAAATGATTTATCTTTGTTCCAGGATAAGGATGGAAAAGTGTATGCTTTTTTCAACAACGGATGGACCGACATCCATCATATTTATGTAGCTGAAATGGACATGGAACATGGCCGGCTGAAAGAAGAACCGATACTGCTGATCAGTCAGGAACCGGGTAAATGGGACGGAAATGGTATTGAAGGATCCTGTGTGATCGAACGGAAAGGGGTGTACTATTTATTTTATTCTTCCTGGACGAAGGGATATGCAGTAGGATACGCAACAGCAGACAATATCCACGGGCCCTGGCAGAAATACGAAAAGAACCCGCTGTTCGGATCGTTCCGGGAAAACGATACCATCTACCTGACAAAAGAAGGCGTGACTCTTCCGGATCCTGACTGCCCTTTTGCAAGCATCGGGCACAACCAGATCTTTACCGGTCCGGATGGCCGATATTGGACATCTTATCATGGCTATATGAAAGGAAATCCGGATCCGGTCACCATTATTGATCCGCTATGGTTTGAAGATGGAGCTGTCAAAACGAATACACCGACTTATACAGAACAAAAAATCAATATTTCAAAATCAATCATCAATGAAAACAAAGAAAAAAACGGGATTAAAAAGTAGGCTGAAGTGTATAATGCTGGTATTGGTAGCCGTAAGCGGCAGCTTTTGCCTTTTAATCAGCATCAGTTGCACAGGTCATGGCACGACCGAAAAAGCCCGGTCCGGAGATTATCCGATCCAACCGGTCCCTTTTACTGCGGTAAAAATGACAGATGATTTCTGGGCGCCACGGATCCGGATCAATCATGATATAACCATCCCCATCGCATTAAAGCATTGTTACGCTACAGGGAGGATTGATAATTTCATGATAGCCGGGAAACTGAAGGAGGGTGTATTTTCTTCCGATGCTCCTTTTGATGATTCGGATGTGTATAAGATCATCGAAGGCGCCAGTTATTCTTTGCAAAGTATGCCCGATCCGGCGCTTGAATCACGTATTGACACACTGATCGATTATATTCAGGAAGCGCAGGAACCAGACGGATACCTGTACACCTATCGTACCATCCATCCGGATAAACCCCATGGGATGAGCGGCAAGGAACGATGGCTGGAAACCATCAACATGAGTCATGAGCTTTACAACGTAGGACATTTATATGAAGCTGCTGTAGCTCATTATTTAGCCACTGGCAAAAGATCGTTGTTGGATGTAGCCATTAAAAATGCAAATCTGGTAGACCAGGTTTTCGGCTGGGGAAAATTAGAATTGTGGCCCGGACACCAGGAAATAGAGATCGGCCTGGCAAAACTCTACCGGGTTACCGGAGAAAAACGATACCTGGACTTGGCCAAGTTTTTCCTGGATGTACGGGCAACACATGAGCCTCAGAACACATATGCGCAAAGCCATAAACCGGTAATCAAGCAGGATGAGGCGGTAGGACATTCGGTCCGGGCGGTCTATATGTATTCGGGAATGGCCGATGTAGCCGCACTGACAGGGAATGAAGATTATATCAAAGCTATCGACAGGATCTGGCATGACATCAATGATTATAAATTGTATATTACCGGAGGCATCGGAGCTGCAGGAGGACATGAAGGATTCGGGGATAAATATGAATTGCCTAACCGGACAGCATACTGCGAAACCTGCGCTTCTATTGGTAATGTTTTCTGGAATCACCGGATGTTTATGCTTCACGGAAAAAGTGATTATTATGATATCCTGGAACGTACATTGTATAACGGCCTGATTGCCGGAATCCAACTAACCGGCGACCGTTTTTTCTATCCTAACCCGCTCGAATCGCAGGGAGGACGCCGGAGCGAATGGTTCGGTTGCGCCTGTTGTCCGAGCAATGTTTCCCGGTTTATACCTTCTTTACCCGGATATATTTATAATACTGAAGGTGATAATTTGTACGTCAATTTATATGCAAGCAATAAAGCTTCTTTCAAAGTTGGCGAAAAGGATATAGAATTTTCCCAGGAAACAAATTACCCCTGGGAAGGTAAAGTAAGCATGAAATTCGGACACGATTGTGAGTCCAGAATCAATTTGAAATTACGGGTGCCAGGATGGGCTCAAAACAAACCGATCCCATCTGATCTGTATACATTTGAAGGGCAGAAAAATCAAGGCAAGGTCAGCGTCTCAATTAACGGTAAATCTAAAAAAGTGAAAGTGGAAAATGGTTATATATCCCTGAACCGGAAGTGGAAAGCAGATGATGTGATTGTTTTGGAATTGCCCATGGATATTCACCGGGTAAAAGCCAATGAAGCTATTATAGCCGACCGTGGCCGGTTTGCCATTCAGCGAGGACCCATTGTGTACTGTCTGGAAGGATGCGATAATAAAGATAACAAGGTACTGAATCTGATGGTTGAAAAGAATCCATCCTTTATGACAAGTTATAACCCCGGTTTACTGGGTGGAATACAAACCATCACAGGAAAGGCACATACAACCTCCCGCACGCTCGATAAACAGATCGTTATGGGGGAAGAACAGCCTTTTACGGCCATTCCTTATTTTGCCTGGGCCAATCGTACCCCCGCCGAAATGATGGTATGGATACCGGATGACAAGGAATTCTCCAGTCCGGCTCCTGCTCCGACCATTGCAGGCAAAAGCAAGATTTCGGCCTCTCATCAGACTCGCACATTGGAAGCCGTAAAAGATCAATATGAACCGGTTAATTCGGACGACCACACAGTGAATTTCTATCATTGGTGGCCTAAAAACAGTTCAAAAGAATGGATCCGGTATGATTTTGCAGAACCTGCCGAAGTTTCCGTTTGTAAAGTGTATTGGTTCGATGATAGTCCGCGCAACGGTGGATGCCGTGTGCCGGAATCGTGGAAACTTTTTTATCTGGATGATAAAGGAAATTGGAAAGAAGTAAAAACTAAGGATCCGCACTCGGTCGATAAAGACAAATATGTAACCGTTCTCTTTGATAAAGTAAAAACTTCCGCGATGAAATTGGATGTTCAGTTGCCTGAAAAATTTTCAAGTGGAGTACATGAATGGATAATAGAATAATTACGGCATGAGAAAGATAACATATATAATTACAACAATCGGCTTGTTTTTAGCAGCTTGTAGTAATGTTATACAAGAAGACTCCCCCAACGTCAGGTTGGGGGAAATCAAAACAGTACCATTTACCGATGTTCATTTTACAGACCACTTCTGGCTTCGCCGTATGGAAATCAACCGGACGGTGTCTATTCCTTCCGCATTCCATCAGTGTGATATCAACGGCAGGTTCGATAACTTTGCTTTAGCCGGAGGGTTAATGAAAGCGAAAGAGCACCAGGGAGAAGGCTTCGGGCCTGATTACGAATTGAACAACTTCAACAATTATTGTTGGAATAACAGGGGGTATAGCCAGATGGTAGTCTGGACACCGGAAACGCCTGAGTATGCCATAGTCAAACCACAGGAAAGGTTATTCTGCAGGAGTGATCGAGTGGAAGGTTAACCCTTAAATATTGAAATATGAAATGTAAATTCTTATTTATTATTTCAGTTTGTGTTTTATTGCTGGTCAATTGTTCCAATAAAGTGCAGAATAAAACTTTAGAGCCCGAAATACCTCAGGTAAAAGCAGTACCAGACAGCATGGTGTCTGTCATAGATACTTCTTTTTACAAAAAATATACGGATGCCGGAGGTATTTCTATCATATCTTCTGCAAAAGTGGCAGATGAGGCATTGATCAGAGCCGGAAAAATTATCCTTCATTTGCTTAGTAAACGAAAAGATATTTTCGATATGATGGTCAGTAGTAAGTCAAAAGTAATGATTATCGGAGTGAACGAAGAAGTTTGCGACCTTCCTGAATATGCATGGTTTTGTGTGGGAGAAAAACGTGAATACTGGAATAAACGAGCCCGTGGATTCGGAGGTTCGCCCGAAGATGATTGTAGCGCCAGCTGTGGGGAAGAAAATCTACTTTGCCTTCCGGGAGACCGGTATGAAGGTGAAAATATATTGATCCATGAATTTGCTCACCTGATTCATTTAGCCGGGATCGCCAAAGTTGATCCGGCTTTCAACGATAAATTGGAAAAATTATACAATCAGGCGAAAGAAAAAGGACTCTGGAAAAATACCTACACAATGGAAAATAAGGAAGAATATTTTGCAGAAACGGTTCAATCCTTCTTTAACAGTAACAGGTATGCCGATCCGGCAAATGGAGTACACAATACAATCAACCGGAGGGAAAAGCTGAAATCGTACGATCCCGATATGTACAAGCTATTGTTGGAATATTTTCCGGACGATGATGAAAGCTATATATGCAATGAAATACATGAATAACAAATTATTACTGTGATGAAAAAAAATATCGTATGCTATCTTTTTGTTATTTGTCACCTGCTTGGATTTTCACAAGAAAAACCGGTTCAATTCAATACTCCCGGGGCCGGAAATCCGATTATTCCGGGATATTTCGCAGACCCAACCGTAAAAAAAATCGGTGACACTTATTATATTTATGCCACAACCGATGGCAATGGCGGAGGCTTAGGGCCATCACAGGTCTGGACTTCCAAAGACTTTGTGAATTGGAGTATTCAACCGATGAACTGGCCTTCCACACATTTTATTTGGGCGCCTGATGTGATGGAAAAAGATGGAAAGTATTACCTGTATTATTGTCAACCTTGCCAGATTTACTGCGGAGTCTCCGGCACACCTGTCGGTCCCTGGGAAAACATCCTTGGCACTGATGACACAGTACTTGTTCCCGACCATTATGTCAAAATGTCGATTACATTAGACGGGCAAACATTCGTGGACGATGACGGCTCGGTTTATCTGTATTGGGGAACATGGGGCATTTATCCCGGTCACGGTTGTGGTGTCGGTAAGTTCAATCCGGATATGAAGACATTCTCTGATACAACATTGATTCCAAATACGCAAGCTGTTGATTTCTTTGAAGCGCCTTTTGTATTTAAACGAAACGGGATTTATTATTTTATGTATTCGTCCGGCTCCTGTCACGACCACACCTACCGGGTTCAGTATGCAACAAGCAAAGTAGGCCCAATGGGACCTTTCGAATTCGCTGATAATAATCCGATTCTTGAAACCAGTGCAGATAAAACCATTCACGGACCTGGTCACCACAGTATTTTTCAAGAAGGCGATAACTATTATATTGTGTACCACAGACATGATATTCCCAACTCAACAAGAGGAATGCACAGGCAAATCGCAGCAGATCGCCTGACTTTCGACAGAGAAGGACGGATCGAAAAAATAAAAGCCGGACATGAAGGAGTCGGTTACCTGCAATCAAACAGTAATCCTTATCCGAACCTGGTATTCGGGAAAAAAGTAAAAGCCTCGTCCTTTTATAACGATTCTTTCAAACCTGAATATGCGGTTGATGACAATAATGCGACACTGTGGAGGCCGGTTTCGTGTGGTGAAGAATGGATTGTAATCGACCTCGAAAAACCGGTGGATATCAAAAGGGTCTGGACCCAATTCGAATATGCTACTTCCTTTTATCAATATTTGATCGAAACATCCGATGATGAAAAAAACTGGAAAATATTTTCAGACAAAAGAAACAATACCCTGGCTGGAAGCCCTATGATAGATGCGGGTTCCGCCAAAGCAAGATACTTGAGATTGACAGTCACCGGTAACGAAAAGAACGGACTTTCAGGTTCCATATGGAACCTGAAAGTATTCGGAGAAGGGAAAGATCCTTTCCTTGCCAATACAAAATCATTCAACGGACAAAAGACTTCCCCGGCTCCCAAACGGAAGGGTTTATTATTTGAAATCAATGCAAGCGATTACCCTGTCGGAGCCTCGTTGAAACAATTAAAAAACAGCAACGATTCAACGATGGTATTTACCGCCAGGAAGACTCTTCTTCCGGTCCGGTTAAAAGAAGGAAAATATGCTTTCTCTTTTGACGGAACACAGGATTTCCGTTCCAACTTCCGGCTCCCGGAAACAATGACAGGAAGTAGTCCTTATACTGTAATTGCCTGGATATTGATGGATGAATTACATGATAATGAATGTATGATCGACCTGATCGACAGGGGAGGCGAATTGGAAAAAATCAGCGTCGGTTATGGTTCCGATAAACGAACTGGTATTGTTACCCATAACGGAGGGTATGAAGACATGGGAATTCCCGATGCCAAAGCTACCGGTAAATGGCAACAATTGGCGGTAACTTTCGATGGATATATGGAAAAAATATATATTGACGGCACACTTGTTAAGGAAAAAGATATCGTTTTACGACTTCCGCAAAATTCAGAGATTACACTTGGCCGCAAATCGGAAGGTGACCAGCCATTTAAAAATTATCTTCATTCACTGACTGTATATGATGATGCCTTGGATGCAAACATAATTGCAGCGCATTACAACAAGGAGACTGCGGGAAATATTCTGTTTCGTTTTGTGGCTGCCGACTGTGATTATAACATGCTTAACTGGAGGAATGAAGGAAATGCGGGAGGACTCGTCCGGAATATTGAAAGCAATAACCTGATCCGGGATGTAAAAGGAAAGATTGCATTGACAGGAGCATTAACCGTCAATGAAATTCACCTTCCCGGCAATAAATCAATAGAAGCCGTATCAATTGATTTCTTGCATGAGCGTAAATCGTATGACATGATCAGATGGAACAATTTATCCATTAAAAATGAAAGCAAAAAAATAGAAA
>JAVBMQ010000064.1:0-5173 GCA_031552335.1 Bacteroidales bacterium
ATAACATAAAATCCCTTATCTTTGTACTGTGTTTTTCATGGTATTAGATTTAAGGTTAACAATGAAGATTGGTTGTCGTGATGACAACCTTTTCTTTTTTAAATGTATAGGAGAGTGTTGAAAGTTTTTTAACACTCTTCCTGTTTTATTTCTGTCAATTGGGGATAATAACTATCTTTGAAGCAAATTTTAATTTCCAGCCATGAAAACACGCATTATTACTTTTTTATTTTCGGCACTATTTATTTCGCAATTTTGTCTGCCGGTAAAAGCGCAGGAAGTCTCTATTCAGGTAGATCTCAACAAAAAAATTGAACCAATGAAACCCATATGGGCCTGGTTTGGATATGATGAACCGAATTATACATACATGAAAGATGGGGTCAAACTGCTTACGGAATTATCGCAACTCAGCTATGTACCGGTTCAGGTAAGGGTACATAATTTGTTGACTTCCGGTGATGGTACCGCAGCCCTCAAATGGGGATCAACCAATGCATATACGGAAGATAAAAAAGGAAAGCCTGTATACAACTGGACGATTGTAGACAGTATCTTCGATACATTTATCAACCGGGGAATGAAACCCTTGGTAGAAATCGGATTTATGCCGGAAGCGCTTTCTTCCAAACCGCAACCCTACAGGCATTACTGGACTCCCACAAGTAAATACAATGAGATTTATACCGGTTGGACTTATCCTCCGAAAGACTATAATAAATGGAGGGAATTGGTTTACCAATGGGTAAAACATTCCATTGACCGATATGGCGAAAAAGAGGTTGCCAGTTGGTATTGGGAAGTTTGGAATGAACCAAATATCGGTTATTGGTCGGGTAGTTTTGACGAATATTGTAAGTTATATGACTATGCTGCCGATGGCTTGAAAAAAGCGCTTCCTACAGCAAAAATAGGAGGTCCGCATAGTACAGACCCCAGCAATGATGACGCCAACAGGTTTTTACGCAAATTTCTGACACACTGTGTGAGAGATACCAATTATGCTACCGGAAAAATCGGATCACCTTTGGATTATATTGGTTTTCATGCAAAGGGAAGTCCGCGGGTGATCGAGGGACGTGTACAAATGAATATTGGTCGTCAGTTGCTCAACATCTCCAAAGGATTTGAGGCTGTAGCCTCTTTCCCCGAACTCAGGCATCTTCCGATTATCATCGGAGAATCCGATCCGGAAGGCTGTGCTGCCTGTTCTGTTGAACATCATCCGCAGAATGCCTACAGAAACGGAACGATGTATTCGAGTTACACAGCCGCTTCTTTTGCCCGGAAATATGAATTAGCGAGAACATTCAGTGTTAATTTTGAAGGAGCTGTTTCCTGGGCATTTGAATTTGAAGACCAGCCTTGGTTTGCCGGGTTCAGGGATTTAGCTACCAATGGTATTGACAAGCCTGTGCTGAACGTTTTTCGTATGTTTGGAATGATGAAAGGCGATTTGGTGGAAGTTCGTTCTTCTGATCCCTTGCCGGCTACCGAAATGACCCGGAAAAGTGTCAGGGGAAATGCCGATGTGAATGCATTGGCAAGTACGGATGGAAAAAGTGCTGCTGTTATGGTTTGGAATTATCATGATGAAGATTTACCTGCAGGCGCAGCTTCCGTGGATGTACAAATTGCGGGAATTTCTGTGGACAAGGTATTGGTAAGCCATTACCGTATCGACGATCAAAACAGTAATTCATACGAAGTGTGGAAAAAAATGGGCAGCCCACAAAATCCTACACAGGAACAAATCGCACAATTAGAGCGTAGCGGGCAACTGGAACTGTTAGCATCTCCGGTATGGACATCTGTCACTGATGGTAGCATCCGGCTGGATTTTTCTTTGCCGCGCCAAGGTGTTTCTTTGTTGAAAATTAATTGGTAAACATTTATTCATTGAAAAGAAAATTCTATAAATCACTAATTTTTAAGATACTTATAATGAAAAAGAAAATCATCATTCCGTTTTTTTTTCTGTCAATTTTTTTTATTTCAGGTTTTGCCCAATCGAAAACTCCTGAAAATAAATTTGATGCCTATCTTTTTGCCTATTTTGAAGGTAAAGGTAAGGGAATTGAGCAGGAACAATTGCGCTTTGCTGTTAGTGCTGATGCCATTAATTGGTTTACCCTGAATAACAACCAGCCCATTATTCCTTCAAGTGAAATCTCACAAACAGGCGGTATCCGTGATCCGCATATTTTGCGTGGAGAAGACGGAAAATCATTTTATATGGTTGCCACAGATATGTTTACCATAAAAAATGGTTGGGAAAGTAATCCGGGTATTATCCTGATGAAGTCCGGAAATCTATTGGACTGGGGACACAGCATCATAGACTTAGCCAAATTGTATCCGAAGAAATTCGGAAATGTCAAATGGGTATGGGCGCCGCAAACATTTTACGACCCCAAAGCGAAAAAATACTTGGTTTATTTTACTGTTCGTCATCACAATGATACTAAACTGGATTTTTATTGTGCATATGCCAACAAAGATTTTACCGGATTCGAGAAAGAGCCTACCCTGATGTTCAGTCCCAAATATGGAGGAATTGACGGCGATATCATTTACAAAGATGGATTATATCATTTCTTTTTCAAGGGAAATACCAAAGATGAAAATGGAAAGGAGTCTAAAAACGGAATCCAACAAGCTACAAGTAAGTCCCTGAAAGGCCCCTGGAAAGAAGATTTTAGATATGTAGATGCTTATGCCGATACAAAAACTGTAGTGGAAGGTTCCAGTATTTTCAAACTCAACGGTTCGGACGAGTATATTTTGATGTACGATCTGTATGCCGATGGACGTTATGAATTTCAACGAAGTACCGACTTATTCAATTTTACTGAAAAACCGGAGTCATTTACTAAAAATTTCCACCCACGCCATGGTAGTGTTATCAGTATTACCCGGGATGAAGTTCGTTGTTTGAACGAAAAATGGGGAGGAGTTCCCGGAAATATATTACAACCGGTTGAAGCTTACGACCGTTATCACTTCCAATCGAACGGAAATCCCATTATCACACACCATCATACCGCAGATCCTTCAGCAATGCTTGAAGGCGATACGCTTTGGCTGCACCTTGGTCATGATTTTGCCGGCGGACAGAAAGGTTATAAAATGAAGGATTGGCTGGTATTTTCTTCTACCGATATGAAAAACTGGACAGAATACCCTGTTCCTATGAAAATAGAAGATTTTACTTGGGCAAAAAGTGGAGATGCTTATGCCGCTCAAGTTGTTAAACACAAGGAAAAATATTATTGGTACATCAGTACTAACTGGTCAGGTATCGGCGTGGCTGTGTCTGATCGTCCGGAAGGTCCGTTCAAAGATGCCTTAGGTAAACCGCTGCTCACGAATAACGATTGCTTTGCATCTTCCCATTCATGGGCATGTATCGACCCTGCCATATTTATTGAAGACGATGGCGCTGCCTGGATTTTCTGGGGAAATCGTGAATGTTATTATGCCAAATTGAAAGACAATATGATTGAAATTGATGGGGAAGTGAAACAAATCCAGTTCGACGGTTTGCGTTTTACTGAAGCTCCCTGGATACATAAATACAAGGGTAAATATTACCTGACTTATGCTACTGAATTTCCGGAAAAAATTGCTTACGCTATGGCAGATAAGATAGAAGGACCTTACGAATATAAAGGTATTCTGAATGAAATTGCAGGTAACAGCAATACCAATCACCAGGCAATCGTTGAGTTCAAGGGGCAATGGTATTTTATTTACCACAATGGTGGTATTAATACCGGTGGAGGAAGTTACAGCCGCTCGGTTTGTATAGATAAGCTGTACTATAATCCTGACGGAAGCATGAAACGGATCATTATGACTACTGAAGGAATTCAATGAAGTTGTCTTGACTTTTAGGTTTTTATTCTAACTGTTTTTTTGGACACGAATTTGAACGAATTAAACGAATTCAGACGAATTTTTTAAATATTTTTTATTTGATTTGTTCTGATTCGTTTAATTCGTTCAAATTCGTGTCCAAAAATAATTTAAAGGTTAATGATTGCTTGCCGAAAAGAGCATGAATTATTTGACCCCCTAAAATGGAGGAAAATTACACATTGTGTGTAATTTTTTTTCATACCTTAGCTCCCTTAAATAACATACTATTATATCATGAAAAAGTGTCTCCTTTTTATCCTTATTTTTATCCCTGCTATTTTATCAGCCCAGCTTAAGATCAATGAATTGATGTCTAATAATGTTTCGGCATTGATGGATGAATCCTGGAATTACAGCATGTGGGTTGAAATTTATAATGCCAGTACTTCAGATGAATGTAATCTAAACCAATATTATTTTACAGATGATATGTCTGTACCTAAGAAATGGCAACCTGCTTCAGAATTTATTATGCCGGGAAAATATAGCCTCTTGTTTTTTGAACGTGATGAACGTGCCGGACATGCTAATTTCAAACTAAGTCCAGAAGGAGGTGCATTGTACTTGACAAATGCAAAAGGTGAAATTGTAGATCAGGTTCGTTATCCGGCACAATATCGTAATGTTTCTTATGGCCGGGTTCGGGATGGAGCAAATGAGTGGGCTTTCTTTTCGGAATATTCCCCCAAACTTTCCAATAATGAGAAAAAGTGGGCCATTCGCCAATGTACGGCTCCAAAATTTGCAACAGAAGGAGGTTTCTATTCCGGCTCATTGAGTTTGAAATTTGAGACACCAGCCGAAGGAGAAACGATTTATTATACAACAGATTACTCTGAACCTACCATTCTTTCAAAGAAATACACTCCGGGAAGTCAGATTTCAATGAATTCGACAACTATTATCAGGGCTTGTACCTATTCAGAAGATAAATTGCCAAGCAATACAGTTTCTTCTTCTTATTTTTTTATCGGACGTCAGATTGATTTGCCTGTAGTTTCTATAGTTACTGAACAGAAAAATTTAACCGATAATACGATTGGAATTTATGTGAGAGGAACGAATGGAACCGTTTTGAGGGAAGGAGATACGGAAGTGTGTAATTGGTTCCAGGACTGGGACCGTCCTGCCAATTTTGAGCTTTTTGATAAAGAGAGAACCAAACAGTTAAATCAGGAATTGGATATTGCTATTTCCGGAGGTTGGACACGGAGAAATACTGTAAAATCTCTTAAAATATCACCCCGGAAAA
>JAVBMQ010000202.1:0-12028 GCA_031552335.1 Bacteroidales bacterium
TAGAAAATAAAAATACAAATCGTATTGAAAACCTACCTTCTTACAAATACCAGCAATATGAAAAATCTGTAATATCTGTTGATGAGATCCTGAAAGCACTTAAAAGCAACAAAATATTAAAAAAATTTGAGACAGCTTACAATGATTTAGAAGTATCTGACTTTAGCGGGCAACCGATACTTACGATTTCCATGAAAGAAATTTTGTCGGAAGAATACCGTAAAAAAGATCCAAAAACAGAAAAAACAGTGATTATTGCTGAAAATCATGAAGGAGTCGACCGGTCGACCATTGCAGAAAGCTTGGCTGGAATCTGGAATGAAACATTCAATGATATCAATATTTTTGAAGATAATATCACCTTTCTACTCAAAGAAATCGTTAGTCCGCTTTCCCCTACCCATGCAACCAAAAATTACAAATATTATATCGGAGATACCGTTCAATATAAAAATCAAAATTGTGTAACTGTTGATTTTACTCCTCACCTTACTGATGAAGCAAGATTTACCGGAAGATTCTGGATTACCCTTGATGGCAATTATAACATCATAAAGGTCATCCTGAATATTCCTCACGGAAGTGGATTTAATTATATCAATCAGCTTCAGATCAATCAGGAATTTGAAAAAGAAGCCAATGAATTTTGGGTAAAATCCCATTCTTCAACAGCAGTTGAATTTGACAACTTCAAAGTTTTATATGGGCTGTACGTCAAACGAGAGTTATTTTTCTATGATTATAATCCGGCTGAACCTTCCGATCCGGCATTCCAATTCTCCGATGATGTAGTAATGTTAAAAGATTCAGAAAATCAAACTGATTCATTCTGGATAGCCAACAGGCCGATCCCTCTTCCAGTCAAAAGTCAAAGTGTAAAAGAAGCAGAATCAGCATTCAGTCATTCCCCGTTATTCCGTGGAGCCATTTTTTCATTGAAAGTCCTAACCTCAGGATATGTGCAAACCAACGGATCAAAAGATAAAAACAAATTCAATATCGGTCCTATCGGTACATTTTTCAGTGTCAATGAAATCGAAGGAATGCGTTTTAAATTGGGAGGAGAAACAACATCCAACCTGAGTAAATATTTTTATCTGAAAGGATTCGGAGCCTATGGAACCAAAGACAACAAATTCAAATACTCAGGCAAAGCAACCTGGTCCTTCAATGGCAAACATCCTGATTTTGACTATGGAATTAACACACTTTCATTCTCTTATCAATATGATGTCAATACTCCCGGCGAACAGTTCTTTTTTGCAAATAAAGACAATGTACTCCTATCCTTCAAACACACGAAGGATGACAAAATGACATACCAAAGAAAAGGAACACTCTTATATGAAAAAGAATATGAAAACGGATTTATGATCAGTGGATGGACTAAATTTCAAACCGAACAAGCAACCGGATCCCTGCAATTTCTCACTGCAGATTCCCTGGGAAATATTGCAGATGTAGGCAGTTATAATTCATCCGAAATCGGAATACGCTTACGATATGTGCACAGTGATATTTTTTATCAACGTAGAAATGCCCGTATACCGGTCTTCCACAATGCTCCGGTTTTTTATTTGACATATTATAATGGAATTAAAGGCTATCTGAATGGAGAATATAACTATCAATTTGCTGAATTTGCCATTGGAAAAACATTCTGGTCGCCTATCGGACATTTCGATTTTTTAGCCAGGACTGGTAAGATCTGGGGAAGTCTGCCATTTCCGTTATTAATCCTCCCCAACGCCAACCAAAGTTACAGCATTCAACCGTATACCTATAATATGTTAACTCCAATTGAATTTATTAATGATAAGTTTGTGTCCTTAGATGCCGGATTTCACTTCAACGGCATATTACTTGGTAAAGTTCCTATTCTGAGAAAACTTAACATGAGAGAAGTGGTAACCTTCAAGGGTTTATACGGGGATTTATCCGACAAAAATCTGCCGGAAAACAATCCTGATTTATTTTTATTTCCCGAAAATTCAAGGACAATGGGTAAAGATCCTTATATGGAGGTTAGTATCGGTATAGAAAATATCTTTAAAATGCTTCGTATTGATTATGTGAGACGACTAACTTATCTGAATGATCCCGGTATTTCTAAAAATGGAGTCCGGTTTGCACTCAGGTTTTCATTCTGAACAGGGTCAGCAAAGAAAGGAAGGATATTTTTCTTATGATATCCTTTAAGAATATTCAACATTTAATCAGATTAAAGGAAATCTCCACTCAGATATTTTGCAAAACCATCTCTCTTAAGTAATTCTACAGCATTCTGTACATCCGGTGCTTTCACTATCAAGCTTATTCCTCCAACAGCAACCGGAGGCATTACCAAAGAAACTCCTTCATTCTGTAAAAAATAAGAAATTCCCGCATCTTGTAATAAAGTTTCAAGAACATCCATTTCATTCGGGAAAGTAAACGTTGCAATTGCGATTAAATCATCCATAATTTTATGCTTATTAAGAAGTTATTCTATCAAGTATATTAATGTAATGACTCTCCGGATATTTTCAAAGAAAATCCCGTTTATAATATAATAACGGATTATCAGATTATTTGTTTCGTAAATATCATTAAATTTTATATTATTTTATTTTACCAACACAGAAAAAAGGCACAAAAAAAGCTGCGTTCATCCGAAAGGAAACGCAGCCTTAATTATTTTATTGTCAACGGAAATTAACCGTTTACTTTAGCCATATGAGCTAACAAATCCAATACTTTGTTAGAATAACCCCATTCGTTGTCATACCAGCTAACAACTTTTACAAATGTCGGGCTCAATTGAATACCAGCTTTTGCATCGAAGATAGAAGTACGAGCGTCACCGATGAAGTCAGAAGAAACTACTTCTTCGTCAGTATAACCAAGAACACCTTTCAATTCACCTTCAGAAGCAGATTTCATTGCTTTGCAGATTTCATCGTAAGAAGTTTCTTTAGCCAAACGGGCAGTCAAGTCAACAACAGATACATCCAAAGTAGGAACACGGAAAGCCATACCTGTTAATTTACCATTCAATTCAGGAATAACTTTACCTACAGCCTTAGCAGCACCTGTAGAAGAAGGAATGATATTACCAGCAGCAGCACGTCCACCTCTCCAGTCTTTTGCAGAAGGAGCATCTACTGTTTTTTGAGTATTAGTTGTAGCGTGAACTGTAGTCATCAAAGCCTCAACAATACCGAATTTATCGTTCAATACTTTAGCAATAGGAGCCAAACAGTTAGTAGTACAAGATGCATTAGATACAAATTGTTCGCCTTTTGTATATGTATTATGGTTTACACCGCAAACATACATACGGGTATCATCTTTTGAAGGAGCAGACATTACAACATATTTTGCACCTGCATCAAGGTGACCTTTTGCAGAGTCCTTAGAAAGGAACAAACCTGTAGATTCAACTACATAGTCAGCGCCAATTGCGCCCCATTTCAAATCAGCCGGATTTTTTTCAGCTGTTACACGGATAGGATTACCGTTTACAATCAATTTACCGTCTTTTACTTCTACAGTTCCGTTGAATTTACCATGAACTGTATCGTAACGTAACATGTAAGACATATATTCAACGTCGATCAAGTCGTTGATACCTACAATTTGAATGTCACTTCTGCCTTGAGCAGCGCGGAAAACCAAACGTCCGATACGGCCAAAACCGTTAATACCTACTTTAATCATTTTACTTTAATTATTTCTGGGTTTATAAAAATATTGAAACATTTTCTCAGTTACAACTACAAGGCGTTGCACAAGCATACATCAGCAATAAAGCCAGTACGAATAATACATAAACAGTCTTTTTCATAGACGAAAATTTTTATGTAAAAGAAAAATAAACGGCCTCTGGATTTAGGCTCACAAAGGTACTACTTTTTTCTCTTTTCCCCTCATTTTTAATAATAAAAAATGTTTTTTAAAAAGACTCTTCTGATAAATCATTAAAACTTGGCATTCATCTGTAAAATAAGGGTACGGGGTGCCGACACATCCATCGGACGAAGCGTGTACTCTTTATTCCACAAGTTGTTCATCATCACCCAAAACTGGATTTTTTTGGTTACTTCCACTCCTATTCTTCCATCCATAGCAAAATAGCCTGTATTATGTGCTTCCCAATAATCATGCAAACCAGGGAAAATAATGCTACGCACCACATCCATTACCTCATCAGAAAAGCTTGGTTGTGTTGTACGTTCATCTACCATAAAATAGTCTACAGCCAATGTCTTGCTCTTATAGGTAAGATTAGTACCTACAGTCAGACGATTCCATTGAAAATCAAAAACGCCTTTTACCGTATGTTTCTGGCGATATTTCAAATATTTGGAATCATTAGATTTTTCTTTGATCTTATCCGGATGTGCAGCTTCGTCTTCCTGGGTTTCTTTCCAATCAGCATCAATCGGCTCAATATAGGTATATCCCACATTATAAGTCATTTGGGTTGAAGGAGAGATTTTCCACATTCCCATAACTGACATATCCAAACCATAAATTTTAGCTCGGCTCACATTGGCAAAACGAGTACCCAAACCAGGTATCTGTCCCACAAGAATATCTCCGACCATTTCACCTATATTGTCAATATAATCAAAAGTAGTTGTATTGAAAGCGCCAAACTGAAACTCGATCATATCTTTATAATATGTATAAAATCCGGCGACATCAAGGTATCCCATAAAATTCCCGACCTTATAGCCCTGTTTAATCCCCAATTCCGCATTAAATCCACTTTCCGGCTTCAAGTCTTTATTGGGATAAGCAGCCACTCCTCCAATATCCTTATATACGAATTTTTCCGTAATCGAAGGATAGCGATATCCCTGACCAAATGATGCGCGAAGAAATGTATACTCGGCCAGTTCATAGTTCAATCCGGCACGGAATACAGGTTTAAATGGCATATCAAGACCGAATATATCTGTTTCTGCTTCTTTATATAAAGAATCTACCCGGTAATATTCCAAACGCATTCCGGCTGAAACATTCAGTTTATCAAAAAGTTTTTGATCGTATTGAAAAAATAAAGCGATATTATCACTCGCATGATCTCCTGTCACGGCAGATTGATTTGCTGTATGCTCATAGGTAGTTCCTGTTGTAAATTGTATATCATTCCATTTCTTACTAAACTGATAATCCAGATAGGCAGAATAGGTATGATCAGCAGGAGATGTTTTTGGGGCAGGATCCACTGCATTGTTTATCCAGGATATCATTTCCGTGGGATCATCCGGAATAGGCATTCTATTGGTTATAAACGACATCAGATCTACAATATCCGGAGCCGTGGCTTTAGGAAAATAATATTTTCCCAAGCTCTCTACTCCTTTAACTAAACCCGAAATATCTAAAGGATTCAAATAAGGAGTAAAAGCTGGTAATATACTCTGAGGATCCTGTATTATACCGGCCAATTCTGATGTTTTAGTGTAATCATATCCCATATTACCCAAAATATCCGCCAGGGATTTATCTGTAGGATTAGAGACTATTTGATCCGACTTATAAAAATAACGCCCTTTCAGCCTATGTACAGTATTTTTTTCTGAATTAAAATAATTCAGGAACGGATCTACATAGAACATATTTCCTTCCCTACCCATATTTGACATTGGAGATTGCATATAAGGTTCATTGGCCGACCTCCAGATAAAAAATCCAGAATATTTATTTGATAATATGTTGGCATTTAAGCCATAACTTAACCCCTCCACATTCGGATCGTGGTAAGTAAGATTTCCTCCAATCCGTACCCGTTGGTTAAAGTTGTCCTGCCGGTATCCTTCATCTGTATACAAATCCAAGCCTGCCGAAACATCAAAATCTCCAATCCTACGAGTATGGGAAACATCTACACCTGTATAAATTGGGTTACGTATGCCTGACAACAAATTTCTTCTGAATAAAGGTACTACAGGGAATTTTCCTTCCTGCCAGAAATTTTTATCCCACCAGACATAACTTTCATTTTTAGGATCCATATAGGTACCCTGAAACATATTCAAACGGGTTTTCGGAGTTAATCCCGGACGAGAGGTCCGCACATTAATCAGTCCGTTCAACGCTGAGGATCCATACAAAACAGAAGAAGCCCCCTTTAGCACCTCCACTTGTTCTACATTTTCCATAGGAATCAAATTCCAGTTAATCTCACCAACCGCCGGCGTCAAGATAGACATACCATCTACCAACACCAAGCTTCGGCTCCCCACTCCGTATGTCCAGCCGCTTCCCCCGCGAATAGAAGGCTGCTTGTCAGTCACATCTACCCCCGGCAAGGTATTTAAAACAACACTAAGATCTGTTGCATTTTGTTTTGCTATCTGATCAGCTTTAAGCACCTCCATGGAAACCGTAATTTCACTCAGCTTCTGATCAAAACGACCGGCACTAACTACCACTTCCTTCATCAACTCGGTTTGGACTTTCAGATACATATCCAGTTGAAGTGTCTGACCTTTTCGTACTACCAATGGGTGGGTTTCCGGTTCATATCCCAAATAACTATAATACAAAATTGTGCCGCCATCCGGTACATTAATTTTATAATACCCTTTCACATCAGTTAAAACCGCAACCATATCACCTTTATCTTTGTAATAGACACTAGTTCCAGTTAATACTTCATCAGTAGCTGCATCCTTGACATAGCCCTCCACTGTCTGCGAGAAAGCACATACTGTAAAAAACAGGAAAATTAGTAACAGAATAAAATGTTGTTTCATATGAGTGGTTGTGAAAATATGATTAAAATACGAAAGAGCCTGTCTAAGCCGGATAAGGTCAAACAGGCTCTTTATAGAGTTATATTGAAAATATTTGTTACCAAATAAGCTTCATATCTGAGAATTATTCAGTTAATTTTTCTCCCGAATAAGTAACAGTAAGAGGAACTTGTATAGGTGATCCCGGAGGTGTAACCTTGATGGTAATTTTCAAATTTTCCATTGAACCTGACACTTCAACAGGAGTATCTCCCAATACAGGAATAGAAACTTCGGTAGATCCGGATACACCATTTTTAGAAACCGTACATGCACAATTTACCGCCGGTATAGACATCATTTCGCTGATAATAAGAGGATCTAATGACAGTTTAACATTATTAAATTCAACATAATCAACTGCAAGATCTACTTCTTCAATAGTTTGCGCAGGTATTCCCATTGCTGTAATTGCCGGGACACTTACTGTACCGGTATAATCACCTGCCATTACTTTTGCATAATCCGTATTATCCTTTTTATCATCATCGTCATCACTACATGATGTATTAAAAACAACGAATAAAGATGCAATAAACATCCAACTTAAAAACTTCATTTTTGACTTCATAATCATATATTTAAATGTAAAAAAATTTCTGCAAAGATAAGATTTTATTTTATTTGAGACAAATGCTTTCCTAAAAACAAAAGCACAAAGAAAAGGTTCATGCTCTTTGTGCTTTTCATATTTTTTATGATATCTCAGAATTATCCTTCAATAGCTGCCTGAGCCGCGGCCAACCTTGCAATAGGCACACGGTACGGAGAACAGCTCACATAATCCAATCCTACTTTATGACAGAATTTAACAGAAGAAGGTTCACCGCCATGTTCTCCGCAAATACCGCATTTCAAACCGGGTTGTACTTCGCGACCTCTTTCGGTTGCTATCTGTACCAACTGGCCTACACCTTTCTGGTCAAGTACAGCAAACGGGTCGTTTTTCAAGATTCCCTTGTCAATGTACATCGGAAGAAATTTGGCAACGTCGTCGCGGCTGTAACCGAATGTCATCTGAGTCAGGTCATTTGTTCCGAATGAGAAAAATTCTGCAGCCGTAGCGATGCGATGAGCGGTCAATGCTGCACGAGGAATTTCAATCATTGTTCCTACCTTATAGTCAATTGACTGACCTCTTTCAGTAAACACCAATTGAGCAGTCTCATCTATAATTTTCTTCTGAGCAAGGAACTCATCTAATATACCTGTAAGCGGCACCATAATTTCCGGAGCAGTTTGTATGCCTTTAGCCCTCAAGTCCAAAGCAGCTTCCAGAATAGCCCGGGTCTGCATTTCAGTGATCTCCGGATACAAATTACCCAAACGGCAACCACGCAATCCCAACATCGGGTTTTGTTCCAGCAAACCTTCCACACGGGCATGGATTTCTTCAAAAGAAATACCCATTACCTTCGCCATTTCTTTTTGTCCTTTTTCATCATGAGGAACAAATTCATGGAGAGGAGGATCAAGCAAGCGAACTGTTACCGGTAAACCTGCCATAGCTTCAAAAATACCGGTAAAGTCTTCCCGTTGTAGAGGCAATAATTTTTCCAAAGCAGCACGACGTCCGTTTTCATCTTTAGCCAGGATCATTTCACGCATAGCGATGATTTTATTTCCTTCAAAGAACATGTGTTCCGTACGACACAAACCAATACCCTGTGCTCCAAAATCACGTGCAGTTCTGGCATCTTCGGGAGTATCCGCATTGGTACGAACTCTCAAACGGGCATATTTATCTGTCAAAGCCATTAAATCAGCAAAATCGCCGCTTAATGAAGCTTCCTGAGTTTCAATTTTTCCGGCATAAACCAAGCCTGTTGAACCATCCAAAGACATCCAGTCACCTTCTTTCAGAACTTTTCCGTTGATGCTCATTTTTTTGGTTCTGTAATCAATCATTACACCATTGGCAGCAGACACACAACATTTACCCATCCCACGGGCAACTACAGCAGCATGAGAAGTCATACCTCCGCGAGCAGTCAGGATACCTTCGGAAACAGTCATACCACGAAGATCTTCCGGAGAAGTTTCAATACGGCAAAGAATTACCTTTTCTCCTTTATTGAACCACTCTTCTGCATCATCTGCATGGAATACCACTTTACCGGTAGCAGCACCCGGAGATGCCGGCAAACCTTTAGTAATTTGTTCTGCAGAAGATAATGCGGATTTTTTGAATACAGGATGTAATAATTCATCCAATTTTTCAGCTTCCTGACGTTTCAAAGCTGTTTTTTCGTCAATAATTCCCTGTTTAAACATATCCATGGCAATTTTTACCATAGCAGCGCCGGTACGTTTACCGTTACGGGTTTGCAACAACCACAATTTACCATCCTGGATAGTAAATTCAAGGTCTTGCATATCTTTGAAATAATCTTCCAGTTTTTGTTGAGTTTCGATCAAATCTTTGGCGCAAGCCGGCAACACTTCTTCCAAAGAAGGAAATTTAGCTGCGCGGTCTGCTTCTGTAATACCTTGTTGAGCAGCCCAACGTTTAGAACCTTCAATAGTAATTTGTTGTGGCGTACGGATACCTGCAACAACATCTTCTCCCTGAGCATTTACCAGATATTCTCCATTGAAAATATCTTCCCCGGTGGCTGCATCGCGAGTAAAGGCAACTCCAGTGGCAGAAGTCAGCCCCATGTTACCATAAACCATTGCCTGTACATTAACGGCAGTTCCCCATTCTTCAGGTATTTTGTACATTTGACGATACAGGATAGCACGTTCGTTCATCCAGCTGTCGAATACCGCACAAACAGCACCCCACAATTGTTCCCACGGATCAACCGGAAAGTCTTTTCCTGTCTGTTTTTTTACTGCAGCTTTAAATTTGGTAACCAATTCCTTCAGATCAGCCACTGTAAATTCTGTATCCAATTCTATACCTTTCGCATGTTTCATTTCTTCCATGATTGCTTCGAAAGGATCTATTTCCAATTTTGATTCCGGTTTCATACCCAGAACCACATCGCCGTACATCTGCACAAAACGACGATAAGAGTCCCACGCAAAACGTTCATTTCCTGATTTTTTAGCAATACCTTCTACTGCTTCATCATTCAGACCCAGGTTCAAAACAGTGTCCATCATACCAGGCATAGATACACGGGCTCCTGAACGTACGGATAATAAACACGGATTATTTTTATCGCCAAAACCGGTATTCATCAGTTTTTCCACGTAAGCAACAGCTGCTTCCACTTCGGGCTTTAAAAACTCAACCACCTTATCTTTCCCTAACTGATTGTACTCTGTACAAACATCAGTAGTAATCGTAAAACCGGGAGGAACAGGTACTCCGATCAGATTCATTTCCGCCAGATTGGCACCTTTACCTCCGAGCAGATTTTTCATATCTGCACGTCCTTCAGCTTTTCCGTTACCGAAGGTGTAAACTCTTTTTTTGTCCATAATAGATTATAAATTATTTTTTGAATGATTTTCCTTCAAGAAACTGCAAAAATAAAAAAAAATTAGATATATACAAAAAATAGATAACACACTTATCCTTTCTCTTGAAGTTTATTCCTGATTTATAAAAAATCAGGCCATAAATCGCGATTTACCTGCAGATTTATGGCCTGAAATAAAATACAGAAAAGACTATAGTATTATCTCATGTTATGAAAAACATTCTGGACATCCTCATCTTCTTCAAATTTATCCAACAGCTTTTCAATCTGAGCTTTTTGTTCTTCGTTTAATTCTTTGGTATCATTAGGTATACGTTCAAATTCAGCGCTATGTATTTCAAAACCGTTTTCTTCCAGATACTTTTGAATGGCAGCATATGACTGGAATTCTCCATATAAAAGAATATCTCCTTCATCTTCTTCCAGCTCATCCACACCATAGTCAATCAATTCAAGTTCAAGGTCTTCCATAGAAATACCATCCTTAGGTGCTATTTTGAATACACACTTGTGGTCAAACAGGAATTCCAGGCTACCAGAAGTTCCGAGAGAACCTCCATGTTTATTGAAATAACTGCGGACATTAGCAACCGTGCGAGTGGTATTGTCTGTAGCTGTCTCCACCACAATAGCAATTCCAAAAGGTCCATAGCCTTCATATACAACCTCCTTATAATCACTTTCGTCTTTAGATGTAGCTTTTTTAATGGCCCGTTCCACATTTTCTTTTGGCATGTTTTCCTTTTTGGATTGTTGGATCAACACACGCAAACGCGGATTGGTATCCGGGTCCGGACCACCATCCCTGGCTGCAATAGTAATTTGTTTTCCTAATTTTGTGAAAACGCGGGCCATATTTCCCCAGCGTTTCATTTTTGTCGCTTTTCGGTATTCAAATGCTCTTCCCATATTCTTAGTTTATTACCTCCCAACTGTATATCCAATAGGATTACGTGGAGATTTTATTTTTGAAACACTTAATTCATTTGCTATTTTTGTAAATGCATCAAACAAATCGTCCAATGCTTTACGGGTATCCTCACTCAAATCATTGATATCTTTCAGCAATTCTTCATTCGCTTCTTCCAATATCCGGATCCGATCTTCAATGCTTCTGGGACTTGATGCTTGCTGGAGATATTTGCGTATTGCAACAAATGCCCTCATAATCCCAATATTTACCTGAATGGCAATTGGAGATCTTAAGATCCCAGACAACATAGCAATTCCCTCCTGAGTAAAAACAAATGGAGGAACAGAAGTATGCTTTATTTTTTCAGGCAACTGGTCGCAAATTGCGACCAGTTCCTCCCATTCTCTTTTAGTCAGCTGAAACATAAAATCTACTGGAAATCTTTCGATATTCCTTTTAACCTGTTCCTTCAAACGTTTTGTTTGAATATCATACATTTCAGCCAAATCGAAATCAAACATAACCTGTTGATTCCTTATATTGTAGATTTTATTTTCTACTACAATTAAATCCATAAAATTTATTCCTGAGGTTTTGGTTTTATTCTGACATTTTATCTCAACTGCGCTTTCAGTCTCTGTTCCAGATTTCCTTGAATCTTTTTCATTATCGCATCTATTTGCTTATCATTCAAAGTTTTTTCAGCATCTTGCAACATAAAACTAACGGCATAAGACTTTTTGCCTTCCGGCAAGTTTTGCCCTTCATATACATCGAAAAGGAATACTTCTTTCAAAAGTTTTTTATCCGTATCAAAAGCTATTTTTTCAATTTCAGTAAATGAAACATTCTTATCGATCAATAATGCCAAATCCCTCTTCACAGCGGGAAAT
>JAVBMQ010000002.1:0-8068 GCA_031552335.1 Bacteroidales bacterium
GGTTATACTAAAAGTGAATACCAGTTTGAAGCTAAATCATGCGGCGTCTTGAACGCTATACACGAACAATCGGGAGATATCAACCGTGGGGTAGAACGCGAAAATCCTTATGATCAGGGCGCGGGCGACCAGGGTATGATGTTTGGTTATGCTACCAACGAAACCGATAATTATATGCCTCTTCCGTTGGACCTTTCTCATTCTTTGTTGATTGAGTTGGCTAACATCCGTAAAAATGAGCTGCATTTGATGCCTTATTTACGTCCGGATGCCAAATCTCAGGTTACAATCGAATATGATGATAACGGAACTCCTCTTCGTATCGATACCATCGTAATTTCTACTCAACATGATGAGTTTGAAAAACCTGTGGATAATTCTGCAAAAGCTCAGTTGGAAGCTGATATGAAAATGCAGGCTAAAATCAGGGAAGATGTAATCAATATCCTTATTCCAAGAGTGAAAAATGATTATAAGCCTGAAATACAAGCTTTATTCAATGATCATATCAAGTACCACGTGAACCCGACCGGTAAATTTGTTATCGGAGGTCCGCACGGAGATACCGGTTTGACAGGCCGTAAGATTATTGTGGATACTTATGGTGGAAAAGGTGCACATGGAGGTGGCGCTTTCTCCGGAAAAGATCCTTCGAAGGTTGACCGTTCTGCTGCCTATGCTGCCCGTCACATTGCTAAAAACCTTTGTGCTGCCGGTGTGGCTGATGAAATCCTGGTACAGGTTTCTTATGCTATTGGCGTCGCTAAACCGATGAATATTTATGTAAATACATACGGTAGAAGCAATGTAAATATGCATGATGGTGAAATCGCTCAAAAAGTAGAAGAACTTTTCGATATGCGTCCGAAAGCAATAGAGGAACGCTTGAAACTTCGTAATCCGATATACTCAGAAACAGCTTCTTATGGTCATATGGGCCGTAAAAATGAAGTGGTAACTAAAAAGTTTGAATCTGATTACAATCCAACTCCACTGGTTTTGGAAGTAGAACTTTTCACCTGGGAAAAGTTGGATTATGTGGATAAAGTAAAAGCTGCATTTAATTTATAATATTCATCAATCAATGTGCATGGTTTTTGTTGCCGTGCACATTGATTTTCCTTTTCCTTTAACTTGTTTCGTATCTGATGATAAAGAGGTCTACCGCCCGCGCTTATCGTTATATCCGTTTTCGAAAAGGGCATGGAGTCCATTCTCCTTTTGCCTTTGGTCTGATCAATAAAGTCATTGAAGAAAAAAGGCCATTTTATATTTTTGAAGAAATCGAAACAAAATCTTTACGCACGCGTTTAAAAATATCGACCGGAGATAAATATGGTCGTCTGCTCTATCGTTTGATTATGTTTTTTCATCCCCGGAATATTATACAAATAGGACCTGCTGATGAAAAACGAATGAAATATTTACAGGCAGCAGCACCACAAATGATTATTGTAGAGAAAGATCATATATCCCGAATAGATGATTTATCTAAAACAGAGGGTTCTTTTGAATTTGTTTTTTTTAATCTGTCTAAAAATCCTGCATTGACAAAAGAATTATTGGATAAATGTTTGAACCATGTGAATGAAAATACGGTTTTTGTTGTCGATGGAATCCATAAGAAAAAAATGGAAAGTTTCTGGATTGAACTGAAAAATCGTCAGGATATTCCCATTACCATGGATCTTTATACTTTAGGCTTGGTATTTTTTAAACAGAAGATGTATAAAAAAAATTATAAATTATTTTTCTGAAACAGGAGATGAAGATATATACAAAAACAGGAGATAAAGGTCAGACTTCTTTGGTTGGGGGAGTCAGGATTTCCAAAACACATCCTCGATTAGAGGCTTATGGAACCATAGATGAATTAAATTCTTTCATTGGTTTGCTGGTGGAAGAATTGACTGAACTACGTGATTTAGAGGTCTTGGATACAATACAATCTCTTTTATTCTCAGTTGGATCATATTTGGCTACATATCCTGCGATGTCGGGTGAAAAAGATCGCAGTTGTCTGGATGCAAATGACATCCTTTTATTGGAAAATGAGATTGATCGTATGGATGCAATTTTGCCTCGTTTAAAAAATTTTATTCTTCCCGGAGGATGTAAAAGTGCAGCTCTGTCACATATTTGCCGTACAATTGCCCGTCGTTCAGAAAGAAACATATACCACATTAATGAATCGGAAGAGATTGAAGACAATATTTTGATATTTATCAATCGATTGTCGGATTATTTTTTTATTTTGGCAAGAAAAGAATGCCTTTTACATCATAAAGATGAAAAAAAATGGCAAAGAACTTGTATATAAAATATATTATTATACTTTTGTGCCCTGAAATTAAACCTTCAAGATTAAATATTACTGATTATGTATTGGACGTTAGAATTAGCATCAAAATTGGAAGATGCACCATGGCCGGCAACTAAAGACGAATTAATTGATTATGCATTGCGCTCAGGAGCTCCACTCGAAGTAATTGAAAATTTACAGGAAATGGAAGATGAAGGCGAAATCTACGAATGTATTGAAGATATTTGGCCGGACTATCCGAGTAAAGAGGATTTTTTCTTCAATGAAGAAGAATATTAGTGTCAAATAACGACTAATCACCTCAAAAAGAGGCTGTAAATAAGAAAAATAGGCTGCTTTTTCAAGCGGCCTATTTATGTTTTATGACATAGAGCTTCTTCGCTATTGAAACGGCTCCATTTCGATCACTTGAAACTCATCACTGTTGGCCGACCTGCTTGTGTTGCTCCGTTTATTCTCTTTAACCTTTTCGTTTTTATGCTGTTCTTTTGTTGGGAATAGCACCTTTTTTTTGCGAATAAATATATGTTTAGTGAAAAAATCATGCAAAATCACATTTCAAAAAAAAATATTTGTATTTTTATAGCTGAAAAATACATTATTATATTTTTTCTCCGAAATCAATAACTGTAAGATGCGTTATTATGTATATTAAAAACCTATTATTTAAAGAGTTAGATAGCGCTGAGAAATATTTTTCCATTATTCTTATTTTTTCCTCTATTTTCTTTTCATTAGGCGATATTGCTGATATGATAACCTATATTATATATGGAAAAACAGCGTTGATCTGGATAAATGCAGTATGCCTGGTATTTATATTAGCCATTTATTGGCTTTATAAAATCAAAAAACTTGATGTTAACCGTGGATTGTTGGCGCATATAGCGGTAGTATCTGTCAATCTTTATCTTAGCATTCTTCATGAGGCGAAGGCAGGTGTGGAAGGTTCTTTGCTGAATGTGGTGGAATGTATGTGTGTGAGCATTATTCCTGCTATGCTTTCAGGTATGACACGTCACAAGTGGTTACCATTATTTATTACCAGTTTGTCAATTGCTTGTTATACGATAGCAGGAGTAGCTATGGGTAATCCGGAAAGTATGCTTTCCCATATTCCTGCATTTGTTTTAGCGATTGTAGGGATTGCTTACAGCTATTCTTTCCTGATAAACCTGAATCGGAAAATGGAAGGAGATAATATCCGTATCTCGGCAGAGCATGAAAATATCCTTAATTTGCTTGATTTTACTCCTAAGCAAAGACAACTTATCAAAGAAGGACGTATGAGTAAAGAACGCTTCAATAAGTTGATATTCAATATAGATAAGTCTATGCAGGAGAAAATGATATACGAAATGAGAGATAGCCTTCAAACCGACGAACAAATTAAACAGTCTATCCGGGCGCATCATGTAAACCTTACTGCCGGAGAAATGGAACTTTGTGTATTAATAGTTAAAGGGAAAACGGTTACTAAAATTGCTCAAATGCGCGGGTTGCATCTTAATAGCATAACTTCTCAACGCAGCCGGCTGCGTACCAAATTAGGTATTCCATCTGAGCGGAATCTAAATGATTACTTGTGTTCGTTGGTAGAAAACTCTTAATTAAAAGAGCTGCCTCACTATTGAGACAGCTCTATTTCGATCAGATGAGACTCGTCAATACTAGCTGACTTGCCTGTGTTTTCCGGTTTATTTTTCTTAACCCTTTCTTTTTATACTGTTCATTTCTTGTGAGCAGCGTCTTTCCTTTTGCGGATAAACATATATATTCCGGCCAATGTAAGCAGAACGTACAAAGCATCAGATGCAGGGGCATCAAGGGTTCCTCTTTCTGTTTCATCAAGTGCCCGGCTACCTTTCAGGGTTGGTTCATTAGAATCCTGAAGCCATGAATCGGTATGTTCCTTCATGGATTCATTAGCGCCTGCCGCATATATCTGGCCGGCAAAGAACAGGCATATGACTATCCATATTATTTTTGTTGCTTTCATGTTATTTTTCGTTATTGATTACTATTTTTACTATTTCAACTTTCTTTGATTCATACACTTTCTTCAGGAGGTAAATCCCGTTGTTTCCCGGCCTGGGAATTTCAATACCCTGCAGATTGTAATAACGGGTTTCAATTACCTGGTCGTTAACAATGTCCACTCCATTCAAACTGGTTTCCTGTCCTTCCACACTTACTGACCTCAGGTTTCCTGCTTCGATATCTTTGATGGCAATCATTGCTTCAAACGGTCTCAATGATTTGCCGGACAATTCCGGGCCTAAGTGTTTATCATTGAACTTACCGTTGTCTGAGTAGTTGTACATAAAGTAATTCTCTGCATTCGTTATTGAAGTAATATCGGCAACCGAAGGGTTGGCAAGGAGGGTATAACCGGTAGCTAATGCAGTCTCGGTATCCGTTGTATTCCTCAGTACCGGATTGACTGTAGAAATGAAAGTTACTTCTTCCCCTGCGAAATCATCCGGGAACTGGATGGCATATCCCACACCTGGTTCGAACAGGGTGCTGTAGTTGAACGTATTGCTGGCTCCGTCATAACTCTTCAGCCAGAAGTCACCCACAGTGGCAGATCCCGGAGTACCATCACCATCGTATATATCCAGGACGGGACCTTCAACTGTACCTTCGAAACCTGCACAATAGATCGATTCGATAGCGAACGGGAAACCTACCGGATACCAGTTCTTTACATTAAATGTTTTTTGCAGTTTTACAACACCGTTGACAGTTAATGTTTCTCCGGTTGGAATCTCCAGTTGACCGGTAGAAGTTTCATCCGATTTAATAATAATGTCACCATATCCTCCGCTGGTATAATCGACTTTCGTTTTAATTTCTCCGGCAAGGATTAGAAATGATGGCATTTTGCATAGTACCGGATACGAAGCCGTTTTACCGGTTTCACAGACTGTTATGCTCAATATATCACCTGTCTGGACTGTATGGTTTGTGGTGTTCAGGCCTGGTTCCCAACCCTCTGTAGGAGGAGTTAAAACGGTAACGGTTTTAGTCCTGCTATTATAAACCTCTACACTTCCGGCGGCATTGCGCAACTCGAAACTGATGCTTCCTGAGGTTGCATTGGCGTTATACACCGGTGTGCTTTGTCCTGAAAAGTAAGGGAAAGATTTGGTGTCCCAAATAGCCCAGACAGTTCCGCCTGTTTCTTCAGGAGAGGCAGTGAGTGACCATGCCGCTGTTTGCCAGTTCGCAACGTTAATGTAGTAAGCTTCCCTTTGGGCATCTCCGTCATTATCCAACGTTACTCCATTCAAATATCCTGCTCCCTGCGTTCCTACAGGTAATGTCGATAAAGCATAATTCTTCTGGAGAGTTCCATTCTGACTTGTTCCCACAATACGATTTCTAAAGATTTCGTTTACGGCCGACAGGGAAACATTTAATGCCATACAATTCTTAACAACAGAATTTTCCACGAATCCTGCGATTCCGGCTACCGTAGCCGAACCGCTTATTCTTCCCGTGCTGTAACAATACTCAATGACGGAATTGTTCTTCAGATTTCCTGCTATTCCGGCAACATCACTGTTTTGGGTTGTAATATCAGCAGTGCTGTAGCAGTTACTTATTATAGCGTTACTATTTGCGCTAAAACCCAGGCAGCCGGCCAATCCTCCCGCAAGTTTCAGGGCATTTACTTTTCCGGAAACATAACAGTTCTCTACCCTGAGGTTTCCTGCGCTGTTTCCGATCAAAGCTCCGACAAATTCCTTTCCGCTCACATCTGCCTGTTCCAGGCCGAGATTAGTAATCGATCCGCCTTGCACCCAGCCAAATAAACCCTGGTCGTTTACGTCTCCCCTGTCGATTTTCAGGTTCCGGATCACTTTCCCGTTTCCATTGAAATATCCGGAAAAACGATTATCGTTATTGCCGATGGCTATCCAGCCTTTGGCATCACCGGGATCAAAATCACCCAGGTTGAGGTCATTCATCAGTTTGTAGTATATGCCAGCAGTAGCGGCGCTATTGCCAGCGTTGACGAACGTGGCAAAACCTGCCAGGGTTTGCACATCACATATTTGGTAAGGATTGTCCTGTGTACCGTCGCCATCGCAGAAAGTGAGAGGTATAGTTGCTGTTACCGGATAAGAAACCGTTTTTCCGTTTTCATATACCGTAATGTGTAGTATATCGTAGAATTGTGCGGTAATAGATTCCTCTACTATACCTGTGGCTACATTCCGGATAACGGTAACCATTTGGGTACGGTTGTTGCTTATCCTCACACTATCTGCAGGCTCGCATAACTCAAAGTTGATACTGCTTGAAGTTGCCTTAAGGTCATATATTGGTGTACTTTGCCCCTGGAAGTAAGGGAAAGATTTACTCTCCCAGATCTTCCAGGTCTTGCTGTTATCCGTACTGTTGGCAATGGACCATGCCTCTGTTTGCCAGTTGGTGATATCGCTGTAGAAACTGTAGTTTTGCAGATCGGTAAGGTTTTTATCTGCGCCATTTTGATTGACAGCACTTCCACTGGATACGGTGGCATTATTTACCAGCATACTGTTGAGCGCATAGTTGTTCCTTAATGTATAGTTAGTTCCGATGATATTTCCAGCTATGCGTCCTGCATGTAGATTGCAATTTACAGTACTATTGGCAGCTACACAATTTTCGATGATAGCGTCACTATTCAAAGCTACAATGCCTCCGGCGTGCATAACACCAGACACAATTCCTGTAGCCCAGCAATTGCGAACAACACTATTGCTACTATTAAAGCCCAGCAATCCACCGGCGTTACTATTGTTACCCGTTGCTGTTACGTTGCCTATGCTGTAGCAGTTTTGAATAGTAGAATTATTATTATTGTTTCCCACTAATCCGCCAACATTGCTGTTTTGGTTTGTAATATCAGCAGAACTGTAGCAATTACTCATATTAGCGTAACTATTTGCCTCAAAACCCAGGCAACCGGCCAATCCTCCTGCATTTCCACTGGCATTTACTTTTCCGGAAACATAACAGTTCTCTATCCTGAGGTTTCCTGCACTGTTTCCGATCAAAACTCCGACAAATTCCTTTCCGCGCACATCTGCCTGTTCCAGGCCGAGATTAGTAATTGATCCGCCTTTCACCCAGCCAAATAAACCCTGGTCGTTTGTGTCTCCCCTGTTGATTTTCATGTTCCGGATCACTTTCCCGTTCCCATTGAAATGTCCGGAAAAACGGTTATTGTTATTGCCGATGGCTATCCAGCCTTTGGCATCACCGGGATCAAAATCACCCAGGTCGAGGTCATTCATCAGTTTGTAGTATATGCCAGCAGTAGCGGCGCTATTACCAGCGTTGACGAATGTGGCAAAATCTGCCAGGGTTTGCACATCACATATTTGGTAAGGATTGTCCTGTGTGCCGTCTCCGTCGCAAAAAGCGGGGGATACCATTGTTGTTACCGGATAAGAAACCGTTTTTTCGTTTTCATATACCGTAATTTGTAGTATATCGTTGATTTGTGCGACAATGGATTCCTCGACTATACCTGCGGCTACATTCCGGATAACGGTAACCATTTGGGTACGGTTGTTGCTTATCCTCACACTATCGGCAGGCTCGCATAACTCAAAGTTGATACTGCTTGAAGTTGCCTTAAGGTCATATATTGGTGTACTTTGCCACTGGAAGTAAGGGAAAGATTTACTCTCCCAGATCTTCCAGGTCTTGCTGTTATCCGTACTGTTGGCAATGGACCATGCC
>JAVBMQ010000232.1:0-5819 GCA_031552335.1 Bacteroidales bacterium
TCTGCATCATATCCTGATCCAGACCATTCATGGCTATGGTAATAAACATCCCACTCAGTAATTGTTTCCAGAAAAACGAACCGGCTTTCCAATCGGTCTCAATAATTTTTGTATGTCCGGCATCCGTTGCATTTTTCATCAATTCTCCAAAAGAACAACCGGTTTCCCTAAGGATTAAATATAAGGTAATGATTGTTGCCAACAAAAAGAAAGTTGTCTGTAATGTATCTGTCCAGATCACTGTTTTTAAGCCTCCTTTAAGTGTATACAAGAGAATAATCACAATAAAAACAAAAGCCGGTATCCAGAAGGGCATTCCCCAGGCTTTAAAAACAAACTCATACAATACAAATACAACTAAATACATTCTCAAGGCAGAACCCATCAAACGGGAAACAATAAAAAAGAATGACCCGCTGCGATGACTCCAGAAACCAAATCGTTTCTCCAGATATGTATAGATAGAAGTCAAATCCAGCTTATAATATAATGGCAATAAAATCAACGCAATCAGTGCATAACCCAATACATTGCCGATGATAAAGGCAAAATAAGTAAATTGAGAAGTTTGCACATATCCGGGAACCGACATAAATGTAACACCGGATATAGAAGCACCAATCATACCATAAGCAACTACCGGCCATGGAGATTTCTTGTTTGCCCTGAAATAGGTAGAGTTTGAAGCATTTTTAGAGGTTATCCGCGTAATGGCGAATAACAGAATGGTATAAACCAAAAAACAGATAAGGATAGTTGTTTCCATAATATACTTTTAAATTACGCCAAAATTAATTAATTATCCGGGAAAAACAAAATATCTCAGGAAGTATAAATCATTGATAAACTAAAAAAAATCCTTATATTTGCACCTAATAACTAAGTTAGCACAAATGGATTTTATACAAAATAAAGGTGGTTGCTGCATGTCAGGAAAAGGTTGCTGCAAACGCCAAAACAACAAGCTAAATACCTACAACTGGCTTTGCGATATTCCGGAATCAGCACAAGAAACCGATTACATTGAAGTCCAGTTTAAAAATACCCGGAAAGGCTATTATCTCAACAGCACTAAAATCCCCCTGGATAAAGGAGATATTGTAGCTGTAGAATCTAGCCCCGGACATGATATCGGAACTGTTACGCTTACCGGCAAACTGGTGCTTCTGCAAATGAAGAAAAACCGCATCCGTACGGAAGGCGTTGAAGTCAAAAGGGTGTACCGGAAAGCAAAACCCAATGATCTGGAAAAATACGAGGAGGCAAAAGGGAAAGAACACGACACAATGATCCGGTCACGGAAAATAGCCGAAGATCTCAAACTCCAAATGAAAATCGGAGATGTGGAATATCAGGGAGATGGCAACAAAGCCATCTTTTACTATATCGCTGATGACCGGGTAGATTTCCGGGAACTCATCAAATTGCTGGCAGAAACTTTCAAGGTGCGTATCGAAATGAAGCAAATCGGCGCCCGTCAGGAAGCCGGAAGAATCGGAGGAATTGGTCCATGTGGCAGGGAACTTTGCTGCTCCAGCTGGATGTCTTCATTCATTTCCGTTTCAACAGTAGCAGCCCGATACCAGGATATTTCTCTGAATCCCCAGAAATTAGCAGGTCAATGCGCCAAACTGAAATGCTGTCTCAACTATGAAGTGGATGCTTACATGGAAGCTCAAAAAAGGTTTCCGTCCAAAGATATCCAACTGGAAACCAAAGATGCAACTTTCTATCACTTCAAAACAGAAGTTTTCAAAGGTCTGATCTCTTATTCTACCAATCCGAATTTTGCAGCCAATCTTGTTACAATCACCAATGATCGGGCTTTTGAAATCATCAACATGAACAAGAGAGGCCAAAAACCGTTGACTTTGTTGCCCGAAGAGAAAAAAGAAGTACAGAAAAAAGAATATCAGGATATCTTAGGACAAGATAGTCTGACTCGCTTTGATCATCTGAAGAAAAAGAAAAAGAAAAAACAACGTCCGCAAGGGAATAACAACAGCGGGAACAATGACAATAATCAACAGCAATCCCGTAACAACAACGAAAATGGAAAGGCTGCCAACAACACTGCTGAGAATCAAACAAAGAGATCGAATCATGTGGTTGTCAAAAACAAATAGTACAAAAAAATGTCCTAACCAAAAGACAATTGCAGGTACCTTGATTTCAGGCGCTTTGTTTCTTTTTTCGTTATGCATGAACAGTTGCGACCGCAATGAGGTATTCTATCAATTCCGGTCTTTTGACAATAGCGCCTGGCATAAAGATTCTATTGCCAGGTTTGATGTGAATATTACCGACACCATCCATGCTCACAATGTTTTTATAGAATTAAGAAACAACGATTCCTATCCTTATCAAAACATCTGGTTGTTCGTTTCGGTAAAATACCCTACGGGAGAAATGAGAGAAGATACTATTCATTTTGACCTGGCAGATAACTCCGGAAAATGGTATGGAAAAGGATTCTCCCTGTATGAATTATCCATACCCTATGAAACTGATATTCGCTATCCACGAAGTGGAGACTACACTTACAGCATCAAACATGGGATGCGGGATGACTTACTAAAAGGAATTTCTGATGCAGGAGTGAAAATCACCAACGATTTGAATTAAAAATTACGAATTAGGAATTACGAATAGGCTCATGCGCGAGAAGGTTCGTAATTTCTCACAAGAACCGTTCTCCCTTTGCAGCATCCAGTTTCAGGAAAATAAACAATAAGATTGTAAAACCCAGGAGTGAAGATCCTCCATAACTAAAAAAAGGAAGCGGGATACCGATAACAGGCGCCAATCCTATTACCATTCCAATATTAATTGCTAAATGGAAAAACAGGATAGATGCCACGCTATAACCATATACCCGGTTGAATATTTCTTTTTGCCGCTCAGCCAAAATAATCAGACGTATAATCAATATAGAAAACAAAATCAATACTAAAGCAGCTCCAACAAATCCTTGTTCTTCGCCTACCGTACAAAAAATAAAGTCAGTATCCTGTTCCGGTACATATTTCAGTTTTGTCTGTGTACCATTTAGAAAACCTTTCCCGGTGAAACCTCCAGATCCGATAGCAATCTTAGATTGATTTACATTATATCCGGCTCCACTCAGATCTTCTTCCATGCCTAACGCGACTTTAATACGAATTTGCTGGTGAGGTTCAAGTACTTTGTCAAACACGTAATCTACGGAATATAAAAAAGCAGCCGATCCGATAATAAAAACCACAATACCAAGGTATATTTTCGACCAATATTTAATGGATAACCAGAGTAAATATCCTGTTGTCAACAATAATCCGATCGCTACAGCATATTTCAGATTAAATGGATAAAAATAATAAACAACCCAGGTAATCACAGCCAAAGCAAAATATCCGATCAACAGATATTGAATGACTCCGAAATTCTTCCCTTGTTGGCGATAATTATATAACAGGCCTATAACAATCAACATTATCAACAAAAGCACCGTAAATTCGCCCACTTCGGTCAGACGCCATAATTCTCCAGGAATAGCTGTTCCCCAGGTCATATTCGAATATTTAAGTCCGATAATAAAAAACAATACCGCACAAAATCCCGACATAATAATAGTTCCGGACATTCCCTCCCGGTATAAAACGATCAAAAAGGCCAGATACACCAAGGCTGAACCGGTTTCTTTCTGCAATAGAATCAATAGCATGGGAAATAATACCAGCATCGCTATCGTAAAGAAATTTTTGAACTCCAATAGCTTAAAACCATAAGAACTCATTTTCCGGGCAACAGCCAGTGCAACGGCAAACTTGGCAAACTCTGCCGACTGAATATGTACAGGACCAATAACCAACCATGATTGAGATCCTTTGATATCTTTGGCAAAAATAATGGTAGCTATCAGCAATAATATCACAAAAGCATAAATCACATATGCCAGTATATTATAAATATCTTTATCCAACATTAATATCACAAATGCCACAGCTAAGGAAATACCGATCCAAACCAATTGTTGCCCGGCTCTTCCAGAAGAGTTGAACATACTGGTATTGTCATAATCATAACTGGCGCCATAAATGCTAAGCCAGCCGGCAACCACCAGAACCAGATAAATAATTATCGAGGTCCAATCGACAGCATTCCATGTATTAACTTTCCTGTATGGCATTTTTACATTTTTATTTGATGATTTTATTCCACCCGGTAACGAACCGTTGATGATGGCATAAGCCTTCCCGGACTGGGCAATATCACAGCCTCTTTCATCCTGGTCTCTATCCACTTATCAGACTCCGGAATTTGTCGTTTTAAATATTTCTGAGTCATCAAACGGGCGATAGGAACCGCATAAGTAGCTCCAAATCCGGCATTTTCCACATATACCGCAATAGCAACCTGAGGATTCTCCCTGGGAGCAAAGCCCATGAAAGCAGAGTGGTCTTTTCCGTGAGGGTTCTGCGCTGTACCTGTTTTTCCGCAAACAATAATTCCTTCGGCAGAAAGATTGATTCCCCGGCAAGTACCTCCGGTTACTGCATTGGCCATACCTTCTGCAATCACATCATAGTGCTTCGGATTTATATTTGTGTAATGGGGACGGGTATGAAGCGTATCAAGAGCCTCTCCTTCAATTTCTTTGACCACATGAGGTACATAATAATGCCCCCCGTTGGCAATCGTCGCAGCCAGGTTTGCAATTTGCAAAGGAGTTGCAGTAATTTCACCCTGTCCGATAGCAATAGAAATCACTGTAGAAGAACTCCATCGCTTATTAAAAACCTTATCATATACTTTGGAATTCGGAATATACCCACGACTTTCTCCGGGAAGATCAACTCCCAAACGATAACCATAACCTTCACTGACAATATCTTCTTTCCAAACTTCAAATGCGTCCTGCACGGTAGGATAGGTCTTCCGGTTATCCAACATTGCCCGCAATCCATAACAAAAGTACGCATTACAAGATGTTGCAATAGCCGGTACCAACGCTAAGGGTGAACCATGCGGGTGACAAGCCGGCCGGCCTCCTAATACAGGATATCCGCCATGACATGAAAATGAAGAAGAAGGAACAATTGCTCCTTCCTGAAGGAAAATCAAAGCTTGTGCCGGTTTAAATGTTGATCCGGGAGGATATGTCCCCTGAAAAGCGCGGGGAAATAATGGTTTATTGGGATCCCGGTATAATTGAGTATAACTATCCTTATATTGTCTTCCTACCAATATAGAAGGATCATATGTAGGAGAAGACACCATGCATAATACTTCTCCGGTAGAGGGTTCTATCATCACAATGGCGCCCAGCTTATTTTTCAATAATTCTTCTCCATAAGCCTGGAGTTCCATATCAATGGAAAGTGTCAGATTCTTACCAGACACAGGGTCTTCATCATATTTTCCCTGCTCGTAGCGTCCTTTAATCCTTCCATGTACATCTCTCAAGAGGATCTCCACTCCCTTTTTTCCTCTTAAATGTTCTTCATAAGAACTTTCTATTCCAGATTTTCCAATATAATCTCCCCGTACATAATAGGAATCATCCTCCACTTTTTTCTTGTCAACCTCGGCAATATAACCTAAAACATGTGCAGCATTAGGATACGCATAGTCACGGATCGTACGGTTCTGAATATAAAAACCAGGAAATTTATATAACTTTTCCTGTAAAATTCCATACTCCCGGTTACCCAATTGCGTCATAAACGTTTGCGGAGTATAAGAAGAATAACCCGGATTCAGCTTCCTGTTTTTAACATCTAAAAGTCTTTTATCAAACTGTTCCCTGTCAATATTCAATATATTACAAAAATCCAGGG
>JAVBMQ010000061.1:0-27276 GCA_031552335.1 Bacteroidales bacterium
CATCTTCCTTTCCGATATACCAATAATCAGCAGGGAATTGAGGAGAGAAATCATTTTCTCCATGAGAGATATCCGTTATTACAACGGGTACAGCCTGTCCTCCGATGCGTTTTACAGACCGGGTTTTCCTTTTTTCGGTACTGACAGGGTCATATCCGGAATATACCGGGGCCTCTATAAGCGGATGATTTGTTTTTTCCAGCACATAATCCCGTAATTTGCGGGCAACAGGTATTTCTTCTTCCGGGTCTTCACTCAGGGAAACACGGATGGTATCTCCGATTCCGTCAGACAACAAAGCGCCGATTCCTACAGCCGATTTGATCCGGCCATCTTCCCCATCCCCGGCTTCCGTTACCCCCAGGTGCAAAGGAAAAGACATATCCTCTTTTTCCATCTGTTTGACCAACAGACGCACGGTTTTTACCATCATCACCGTATTGGAAGATTTGATGGAAATCACCACATCAAAAAAATGTTCTTTTACGAGAATACGCAGGAACTCCATACAAGATTCCACCATTCCTTCGGGAGTATCTCCGTAACGGCTCATGATCCGGTCGGACAAAGAACCATGGTTCACTCCCAGCCTTACAGCCGTATGGTGTTCACGACAAATTTCCAGGAACGGCAGGAGACGGGTATGGATTTTTTCTATTTCAGCAGCATACTCTTCGCCGGTATATTCAAAATTCCTGAATGTCTTGACAGGATCTACGAAATTTCCCGGATTGATACGTACCTTCTCCACATATTTTGCTGCAGCTTCCGCAGCCTTGGGATTGAAATGAATATCAGCAACTAACGGAGTCTGATATTCTTTCCGGCGCAATGCCGCATGAATATTGGCCAGATTCTCCGCTTCCCTCACCCCCTGGGCTGTCAGCCGTACATAGTCGGCTCCTGCCCGGATGATACGGATACATTGTTCCACAGAAGCCTCCGTATCCATGGTCGACGTATTTGTCATGGATTGTATCCGGATCGGGTTGTCACCGCCTAAAGGCGTATTTCCTATCCTGACAACGGATGATTGCCTACGTTTATAATTGAATGGATTCAATTGGTCTTATACTTGAATTTTACTGTAGCCAATTCTTCATTGGCTTTCACAATTTTTTTCTTCAGATCTTCTTTATACACAGCTAATTTGTCCTGCAGTTTTTCGTCTGATCCGGCCAACATCTGTACAGCCAGGATACCTGCATTCAGGGCTCCGTTGATTCCGACAGTCGCAACAGGGATTCCCGGAGGCATTTGCACGATAGCCAGTAAAGCATCCATTCCATCCAACGATGAATTGATAGGAACACCTATAACAGGGAGAGTCGTCATGGATGCAATCACACCCGGCAGATGTGCTGCCATTCCCGCAGCTGCAATGATTACCCTGATACCTCTAACTTTAGCACCTTTAGCAAAAACTTCCACTTCCGCAGGAGTACGGTGAGCTGATAAAGCATTGATTTCAAACGGGATTTCAAATTCATCCAGCAATTTAGCAGCTTTTTCCATTACAGGCAGATCGGATGTACTGCCCATAATAATACTTACAAGCGGTTTCATTTACCTATCAGGTTTTTGTAAGCGTCAGCAGTAAGTAAACCATCCAATTCATCGGGATTTTCAACTTCCAGACGGATGATCCATCCTTTTCCGTAAGGATCAGAGTTAACCAATTCCGGGTGGTCTTCCAGTTCCGGATTGATTTCAGTTACTTTACCGGAAACAGGCAGAAACAAGTCCGAAACGGTCTTTACTGCTTCAATGGTACCGAAAATATCTTCTTTGTCCAATTGTTCGCCTACGGTAGGCACATCCACATAAACTATTTCACCCAATTCTTTTTGTGCATAGTCTGTAATACCGATAAGGGCGATTTTGCCTTCTAACTTGATCCATTCGTGATCTTTAGTGTACCTGAGTTCTGATGGGAAATTCATGTTAAATTAAGAATTAAAAATTATGAATTGAAAAAATTATACTTCTTTGCGTAGTCTGGCTACGGGGATATCGAGTTGTTCCCGATATTTTGCTACGGTTCGCCGGGCGAGGTCATAGCCTTTCTTTTTGAGCACCTCCACTAACTTTTCGTCGGTAAGCGGGGTTGATTTATCTTCCTGTTCGACACATTCTTTCAGTATGGTCTTGATTTCCCGGGTAGAAATTTCTTCTCCTTTTTCGTTTTGCATACCCTCGGAGAAAAAGTGTTTCAGCGGATAAATACCCGAATCGGTTTGTACGTATTTACTGTTACTCACCCTTGAAATGGTCGAAATATCATAGTTGCACAACTCCGACACATCTTTAAGTATCATTGGTTTGAGGTCTACCTCATCTCCTGAAATAAAAAAATCACGTTGAAGCGCCATAATAGCAATCATTACATCCCTGAGGGTTCCCTGACGTTGTTTGACTGCTTCAATAAACCATTTGGCAGTATCTAATTTTTGTTTAACAAAAAGAACAGCCTCTTTGTTTTCCATAGATTGATTCTTTTTGTTGGAGACGTATTCGGTCAGCATTTCCGAGTATTCCCGGCTGACTCTCAGGGTTGGAATATTCTGGTTGTTCATGTGAAGAACCAATTCGCCATTCACATTTTCCACAATAAAATCCGGAACGATTTGTGAGAGTTTCGATGCCAGATCGCTCTCCCAGGAATTTCCGGGTTTTGGATTGAGCTGGACAATCTCTTTGATTGCACTTCTCAATTCATCATCCGATAAATTCAGTCCCCGTTGGATTTTATCATAATGTTTTTTTGAAAAATCTTCAAAATAATCTTTCAGGATCTGATATGCATAATTCCAGGAAATGCTCCGGGTTCGCTTGTCCATTTGAAGCAACAAACATTCCTGCAAACTCCTCGCACCGATTCCCGGGGGATCCAGATCATGAATTACTTCTAAAATCTTTTCCAACTCATCTTCTGTCACATCCAATCCGTATTGAAACAACATATCATCGCAGATAGAAGGGAAACTTCTTCTCAGATAACCGTCATCATCAATACTTCCGATAAGGTATTCACCGATTTTCATTTCTTTTCCGGAGAGATCACGCAATTGCAATTGGCTTAAGACATGTTCGTGGAAAGATTCGGACTCCGAATAAGGGATTTCCTCATACTTCTGATCTTTGGAATAATTATTTCCCTGGAGTTTATAATCCGGGATATCATCTTCCGAAAGATAATCACCAAGCATGATATCTTCCTGAGTTTGGGTGCCAGTTTCGTATTCTTCTCCCTCAAATTTATCGTTTTCATCGGGATTATTATCTGTCGTGTCCCAATCATCAGCCTGTTCCAATGCCGGATTTTCCTCCAACTCCTGCCGGATACGATCTTCCAGTTCAAGAGAACTCAGTTCCAACATTTTAATCTGTTGGATTTGCATTGGAGATAATTTCTGTTGTAAATTTTGATTAAGCTGCTGTTTGATCATTTGTCTAATCTTATACAATATATAAGAATCTGATTTCTTACGAGTGCAAACTTAAAAAAAATATTTGGATTTTATAAGATTGACATTAAAAACTTGAGGGATTTTTAACAAGGAAGAAGGCTTTGAGGCAAAGGAGTGATTCATTTAAAAAATGAAACCGCAAATCCGGGCAGATATCCGGATTCGCGGATTTCACGTTAACAGTAATGATACTGTTAAGGTACAGCTAACTTATTAAATGATGTGTAAAAAAGGGTTTTTACTATCCTCCTCCCTACTGTGACTCTGCAGGCGGTTATTCTACAGAGAAATATCCTCTTAAATTTATTTCGGTCCCGGTTATGACTAACTCATAATCGCCCGGATCGAATGATGAAATATTAATTCTATATAGCGCTCCGTTTGGATTGGTAGCATTGATAGTAGTGCTGTATACACTGGATCCGGTAGCTACGTCATAAATCTTCACTTGCACATTGGCTGTTGTTTTGAAATATAGTTTAAGATATGGATCTTCAATGCCTGCTTCGAGGAATGCGTCTAAATCGGTTCCGGATCTTAAGATACCTCCGGAACGAACAGTTCCTATCAGAATTATTCTATCCAATTGCCTTAAAAATGCTGCTGAAAATGTATCAGCAACAGTTGTTGTAAATAATAAAATCAAAGCAAAAGATAAACCGGCAATTTTTGTTTTCATTGGGATGGTTATTTAAAGTCAAAATTAAAAACTGAATTCCTTTTTGAACAAATCCACAGCAAAGGTATAGGATATAATGTTGCCAATGTTCAAAAAGGTCAAAAAAATTTTGTTACAATCAATTTTTTAATCTACTGTTTATCAGTCAGTTAATCGTAGTTAAAATTTGCAAACTGTTACATGTTAAAATAAGTGAATAAAAACCGGGTTTTTAAAGGCTTTTTTGAGTGTTGAATTTTCCTTTTCCACGTAAATAATCGGTAAAATCTTCGTAATTCTCAAATCCCATTTTTTTCTGAAGATCTACCCGGCGTACCCGCATACTTTGATAAGTATAGGATAGAATAAATGCCATTTCATTGGATGAAAATCCGGCACAGGCAAGATAACATATCTGTTTGTCTTTTTCTGATAAATAAGGATATTGTCCGATTCTGTCCACGAAACCGGGATAAATCTTTTCTACCAGATTATAAATATTCGTCCATTCCAACAAAGTTGTCAGCATTTCTTCTTTGAACAGTTCTTTGTATCTGGCCAAAAATTTCTTTTTTTCATTGATAGAAACAGATGAAACATAAGCACATTTTTTTACAAGATCCAATTTCTCCATCAGTAAAGGTCTTAATTTACTTTCCTGTTCATCAGATTGTTTGGAAAGAATTTCTTTCATGGCTTCCATTTTTTCGTCAGCCTCAGCTGTTTCAAGTTTGCGTTGCTTTCGTACATGCAAGAATAACCAACCAAGCAATATACAAGCTAAAATAGACAATACTACTACTATCACTAAATACTGCCTGTGAATAACAGAGCGGTTATATGCATTCTGAATTTTTTCAGTCCGGTATTTTTCCTGAATTTCCTGAATGGAATGTTGCTGATTATCTATGTACAAATTATAAATATGATCAACCAATAACTCATAGTTGTTAATCGCTGACTCATAGTTTTTAGTATGTTTATCAATGTCACATAGCAAACGGTAATAACTGTATTTATCAAATGTTGATTGAAGATCCTTTTCTAAAGGTCGCAATTTTTCTGCATAATAAATCGCCGAATCAATCTTATTTTCTTTCAGATATACCTGAGACAAATTATTTAAATCACGATTTACATGCTGTTTTGCATTATTGACATGCATTGATTGAAAAAAATAATGCTTTGCATTTTTATAATCATCTTTATCAAAATAAACCATCCCTATTCCTTTATACACATAAGACATTTGGGCAGAATCATTTTGTATTTGTGCATAATCCAAAGTTTTCTGAAAATAAAAAAGTGCGCTATCCTGCTGATTACTATTGAATAAAAAATAATAACCAATCAAAGCATTTACATATTCTGCATTTTTCTCATTCCCTGCTTTTTTAAAATAAAATTGAGATAAATCATAATCAGATCTGGCATTCAATGGTTTTTGTTCTTGTAAATGCATCATTCCAAACATATTATACGTATAGCCTAAAAGATCATAATCAGCAATTTTCGCACCCAATTCCTGTGCTTTCAACAAATACTCAATTATTTTTTCAGTATTCTCATTAACAAATGCAACTTTAGCCGCATAATAATTTGCCCATGCCGCTTTTTTAGTATTATTTGTTCCAAGAAAATAAGCCGCTGCATCATACATCTCCAAATCCTGGGCAATATCCATTTCGCATTTATCTTTTGCCTGCACCAGCAACAAAACATAATCTGCATAACGTTCTTTCCCCATATCCTCCGGATATTCTATTTGATTAAGCAATGAAACAGCACTATCCGGCTGAGACTTTATCATAGACTCAGCTTCTTTCAATAAGCTATTATTAGTACGATTACACGAAAAAAGCGTAATCAATGTAAGAATAAAACAAAGGTTTTTCATTTTCCTGATTACTGGTCTGTTGTTGTATCTAATGCATCAAACTCTTTCTTCAAAGCCAACAGTTCTGATTTTACACCTTTAAGCTTAGAAATAATTTCTTCGGTTTTGATTACAGTATCTTTGTTATCTTTCAGTTTTTGTTTAGCTCCGGCCAGCGTCATTCCTTTTTGTTTCACTAAATAATGCACCCGGCGAATCTCCTCAATATCCTCTTTCCGATATTGTCGCGTTCCCTTTTCGGTTTTTTTCGGACGAATGGTATCAAACTCCTTCTCCCAATAGCGGAGTAAAGACTCATTCACGTCCATCATACCAGCCACTTCACTGATAGAATAAAATATTTTTTCCCTGACAAAAGTTCCCATCCTCTTTCAACTCCTAACTTTTAATTCTTAACTCTAAATCAGTCCATCACCTGTCCATGATTTTCTGCAATCTCAAATAGTTTATCGTATTCTTCCGGGGTAAGATCGATAAAATAATATTTAGCAGGATTATCATGCTGCCCTTTCACCCTAACCTCATAATGTAGGTGAGATCCGGTAGATTTCCCGGTATTTCCAACGGCAGCGATAACCTCACCTCTGGACACTGATTTTCCTTCATTTGCAAATAATTGCACACAGTGCGCATACATGGTTTCATAGCCGTATCCATGGTTGACAATGATACAATTACCATATCCCTGTTGCCATCCGGAGAACGTTACAACTCCATTTCCCGTAGCATAAATATCTGTTCCTTCTTCTGCTTTGAAATCCATACCTGCATGGAATTTAGGAATACCATATACCGGGTCTATACGCATTCCGTAACCTGAAGCAATACGAGTAAGATCCTTATTGGCAATAGGTTGAATTCCCGGAATACATTTCAAACGATCTTCCTGGTTCTTAACCAGTTTGACAAGTTCATCGTATGAATTATTTTGCACATACAATTGTTTGGAGAGCATATCCATTTTTTTCGTTGTTTCCAGAGCCATCTGCGAATTGGGGACATTCATCAATGCTTCATATCGGTCTGTTCCTCCAAAGCCCGATTCTCGAACAGATGTTGGTATCGGATCTGCCTGATAAATAACCCGGTACAACTTATCATCCCGGAGTTGGAGGTCTTTTAAAACCAAATAAGCCTCATTCATTCTTTTGGAAAGTAATTCATATTGTGTTTGAAGCAACTTATTCTGATTTTTCAATTGAAGTTCGCGCGGAGAATTAAAAAAATGTAATAATACCAGAAAAACTCCCGCACCAATCACGATTCCAATAACCAAGTGCCGGAAGACAATCCAAACCCTCTGTTTCCATGAAGGGTAGACACGTTCATAGTTTAATGTCTGAGGATTATAGAAGTAATAAACTTTTCTCATAGGAAAAAAATTTTTTGTTTTCGGGGAAGCGACTGGCAAAAGTAATTTATTTGCAGTATTTTTGCAACTAAATTTTGAAAAAAGAAAAAAATATGATGACAGCAAAAGAAATCCGTCAATCTTATAAAGACTTTTTTGAGTCTAAAAACCACAAAATCGTACCCTCTGCCCCTATGGTTGTGAAGGATGACCCTACCTTGATGTTTACCAATGCAGGAATGAACCAGTTTAAAGATATTATTCTGGGAAATGTTCCGATTAAATATTCCCGGATTGCCGACTCTCAAAAATGTTTGCGTGTGAGTGGAAAACACAACGATTTGGAAGAAGTCGGACATGATACCTATCATCATACGATGTTTGAGATGTTGGGTAACTGGTCATTTGGCGACTATTTTAAAAAGGAAGCGATTGAGTGGGCATGGGAATACCTGACGGGTGTTCTGAAAATGGATACAGGACGTTTGTATGTCACCGTTTTTGAAGGAAGCCCCAAAGAAGGATTAGAACGCGATGACGAAGCGGCTGGTTACTGGGAAAAATACTTACCCGCCGACCGTATCATCAATGGAAATAAAAAAGATAATTTCTGGGAAATGGGCGATACCGGTCCGTGTGGCCCCTGCTCGGAAATTCATGTAGACCTCCGTCCGGATGCCGAAAGAAAAGCTGTTGCCGGGATAACACTTGTAAACCATGATCATCCGCAGGTGATAGAAATCTGGAACCTGGTATTTATGCAGTTTAACCGGAAAGCCGACGATTCGCTGGAAGGGCTTCCCGCCAAGGTGATAGATACCGGAATGGGCTTCGAACGTTTGTGCATGGCTATCCAGGGAAAAACATCCAATTACGATACTGATGTTTTCCAACCGATCATCCGGTCTATCGGAACAATCACCGAGAATACTTACGGAGAAGATCTCAAAAAAGATATTGCCATGCGGGTAATTGCAGATCATATCCGTACCATTTCATTTTCTATTACCGACGGCCAGTTACCTTCCAATGCTAAAGCAGGTTATGTGATCCGCCGGATACTTCGCCGCGCCGTTCGTTATGGTTATACTTTCCTTGGACAGAAAAAAGCATTTATGTACCGGTTGATTCCGGCCTTGATCGATACAATGGGAGATGCTTATCCGGAACTGGTTGCTCAGAAGGATTTGATCGAGAAAGTGATCAAAGAAGAAGAAGATTCTTTCCTTCGTACTCTGGAAACCGGGATCAGGCTATTAGATAAGGTAATGGAAGAAACCCGTGCCGGTCAAAAAACGATGATCGACGGAGCCAGCGCCTTTACATTATATGATACATACGGATTTCCGTTGGATTTAACGGAATTGATCCTCCGCGAACATGGAATGGAAGTAGACAAAACCGGTTTTGATGCAGAAATGCAAAAACAAAAAGACCGTGCACGTAATGCTGCTGCTGTAGAAACAGGCGACTGGGTGATGCTGAAAGAAGGCGAACCTGAATTTATGGGTTATGACCAAGCGGTTTGTGATGCAGAAATTCTTCGTTACCGGAAGGTCAAACAAAAAAATCAGGAATATTATCAGATTGTACTTGACCGTAGTCCTTTTTATGCTGAGATGGGGGGACAAGTAGGAGATAGCGGACGTTTAATCAATGAATCAGGAGAGATTACAGAAATTTTCGATACCAAAAGAGAAAATAATCTCGGGGTACACCTCACTAAAAAATTACCTTCAGATGTAACTACTGTATTTAAAGCAGAAATCAATCAGAAAAAACGTACGGCAGCCGAATGTAACCATACCGCAACACACTTGTTGCATGAAGCATTGCGTGAAGTATTAGGCACACATGTAGAACAAAAAGGTTCGTTTGTTTCTCCTGAGATCTTACGTTTTGACTTTTCCCATTTCCAGAAAATTACGGATGAAGAGATCCGGGAAGTAGAAAAACGGGTAACAGCCAAGATCCGCGAAAACTTTTCAATTGATGAACACCGGCATGTCCCTATTGCAGAAGCCAAAGCGATGGGAGCCATGGCTTTGTTCGGAGAAAAATACGGAGATGATGTACGTGTAGTCCGTTTCGGAACCTCTGTTGAACTTTGCGGTGGAACACATATCTCTTCAACGGGTCGCATAGGTACTTTCCGTATTGTAGGTGAAAGCTCTATTGCCGCAGGTATCCGTAGAATTGAAGCCATTACGGCCGAAGCTTGCGAGAATTTCTTTTATGTACAGCAAGATTTGATCCGTGATATGCGGGCTATGTTCAACAATACTCCTAATCTGGGCCAGGCTCTTCAGAAATTTTTCGAAGAAAATGCAGAATTGAAAAAGGTAGCAGAAGAATATGTCAAAGAAAAAACAGCTACCCTGAAAAAAATGCTTATTGAACAGAAAAAAGAGGTTCATGGCATTCATCTGTTTGTAATGAAAGGATTATTGATCCCTGCAGAAGTAGTAAAGGACATTGCTTTCCAATTACGTGGAGAATTCCCTGAAAAAATGTATTTTGTAGCCGGTACGATGATTGACGGTAAACCCATGCTAACCTTAATGATCAGTGATGATCTGGTAGCTCAAGGTCTTAATGCCGGACAAATTGTTCGGGAAGCTGCAAAAAAAATACAAGGAGGAGGTGGTGGTCAACCTCATTTCGCTACAGCAGGAGGAAAAGATGTGAATGGTTTGATGGTGGCTGTTGAAGAAATGATAGAAAAAATATAAAATTGTGGTGGTAATTCCGGTTGTAGAGACGCAATGCATTGCGTCTCTACAACAACCTAACAGGAAAGATAAAAATATTATATCGTATTATATCAATGTGTCTTTAAGAAATAGCCTTCAATCGGCTGATCATCTTCTCCGCCAATTTTGTTTTCTTCTCAATATGTTCCAGCACAGCCTGTACAAATGAATTTTTCTCAAAAGCCCCTCTGACCTGTTCAAAGTCTAATTGTTGTTCTTTACTATTTCCATCAGCGCCGAAGCCTGTTTGAGAAGACAATGAAAATTCTTTTCGGGCATCTTCATATAAGAAGTGGTCCATACCAATCACAGCCTCCTTCCATTGGTCAACAATTTTTACTACATCGGTAGCTGTAATTTTTTCGGGAGAAAGATTATAATATGATTGTATCTTTTCCCAAGCCCAGGTCCATTCCAAAGAATAATAATTATGATGCAGGTCTTCCAATATCTGGTTGATTTCTTTTAGCTTATGAATTTTCCCCGATTCTATATCATTAATCAATTTGTCTATCTCCGAGCGGGGCGCCAATAAGCCTGCAATATCTCTCCAGTTACCTGTCCCAAAGGGAGTATCCGGCACCAATACTTTCCTCATTTCTTCATCAGTAGAAAAATCTGCATTTTCCAAACGGGAAATGATAGAGTTTCCCAGAAATTTCTGAATGGCCATATCGTAAATAGCTAATCCCTTTTTGAGTGATGAATTTTTGATTTTACAACTTTGATAAGTATAAGTATCGGAAGTTTCCCCACAGGTTTGTTGCAGATTCTTCAATACCTCGATAGCAGTAAACATCTTCTGAACAGTGTAAGGACTTAGCAAATTGAAATTCAATTGATCCAATTTATGCGGATCTTTCCGTTTGTCACGTTTAGGGAATTTCTGTGCATCACGGATGGTTCCCACACTTCTCAGGTTTGCTCCCGGGACCAAAACAGATTCATCTGACGATTCTATCAGATAAGAAAACGGCATGCTTGATGTATCGGAATTATGGTAATGTCGTCCCATCACTAAAGAAAACGCCCCGATCTTGGCCGGCCACAAGATATACGAATCACTGGTTGTTTTCCCTCCTCTTTCCATAATACCCTGGTGGATAGGGCCCAATTTATACATGTGGTTACTCTGGTTAGATCCCGATCCGGCATTCATAAAAGAAAACATCCCGGCAATCAATAGGGTTGATTTATGGTGAGTAACCGTATAAGGTCCGGCAAAAATAGCACAAGCCTCACCATTTTCTCCATGGCAATTACTGAAAAACAAAGAATCGCTGGCAGAGTAATTATGTCCCAGGTGACAAGCTTGTCCCACGAAACAACGTAACAACATCGTTCCATCAGTCACATGTGAACCCGAACAAATGATAAAATCTTCTGCAATGACTCCATATCCTATGTGTATCGGATCTTCCTCATTACTGTTGAGCGTTCCGTTTTCCAACCGGCAGGCTCCTTCAATATGGGCATTTTTCCTGATCCGGACATTCCGGATAGAACCGGCATTTTGTATGGTGACATTGTCACCGATTTCTCCCATATCTGATGCATATTTATCGGAGTAGTAGCGTACAATCTCCTGCATCCTGCTTATCAATTCCGGACGATGACGGTAAAGGGACATGATGTAAGCGAAGTGAGACGATAATTTATCATTTATCATTACTTCTCGTCCGCCGGTTTCATTCAACACAAAAACCTCCGTTCCATTTCCGAACGTTGATTTCTGGTCAACCACTATCATATCCACATGCTGAATAAAGACATCATTTCCGATGTTATAATTTGAAATGTGGTTTTGCACATTTTCGATCAGTACATTATCTCCGACATTACAGTTATGCAAAGTAACATGCCTCATGCCGGAGTGTTTTTTCAATCCTCCGGAAAGGGTAAATTCTTTTTCAAAAACTCCAAGAGAGACAGATCCCGAAAACCGTGTATGAAAAATATAATTGGGTGAAAATTTTTCACTTACTGAAATATTACTCCAGTTATCAGCCAGACAAGACTGTGCGGAAAGTTGTGCAATTTCCTGATTTGTTAATTTTCTCATGGTTTTATCCTCTTCAAATTATCAATCCTCTTCATAATTATGATATAAGAAATCATTGTAAGGGAAGCGGGTCACATGTATTTCCTTTACTTTCCGGTACAAAATTTCCTTCAATTCATCCATATTTTGTTTTTCTCTGGCCGATATAAAAATACAATTTTCATGCATTTTGGCCATCCACGTTTGTTTCAGTTCATCCAGAGTAATATTTTCCCTTGTCCGGGGAGTCAGATCATCCGCCTCTTTTTCCACATGTGAAAATGCATCGATCTTATTAAACACCAGGATAACCGGTTTTTCTGTTTTGTCAATTTCTTTCAACGTATTATTCACCACGTTGATCTGCTCTTCGAAAGACGGGTGAGAGATATCTACGACATGGATCAGTAGGTCTGCTTCACGTACTTCGTCCAAGGTTGATTTGAAAGACTCGACTAATTCCGTAGGCAATTTCCGGATGAAACCGACTGTATCGGATATCAGGAAAGGCAGGTTTTCCACAATGACTTTTCTAACGGTTGTGTCCAATGTGGCAAATAGCTTATTTTCTGCAAATACTTCCGATTTGCTTAAGAGATTCATTAATGTAGATTTACCGACATTCGTATATCCGACTAAAGCTACACGCACCATTTTCCCCCGGTTTTTGCGTTGTACCGACATCTGTTTGTCGATAGAAACCAGGTCCTTTTTCAGTTTGGAGATTTTATCCAGGATAATCCGGCGGTCTGTTTCGATCTGAGTTTCACCGGTACCACGGGAAATGATCCCTCCCCCACGTTGACGGTCAAGGTGACCCCATAAACGGGTCAGACGAGGTAACATATACTGATACTGAGCCAGTTCCACCTGCGTTTTTGCATGTGCAGTTTGCGCCCTTTGTCCGAAAATATCGAGGATTAATATCGTACGGTCTACGATTTTCACTTTTAGTTCTTTTTCAATATTCCGGAGTTGCTTAGGGGAAAGTTCGTCGTCGAAAATAACCATTCCAATCTCGTTTTCCTCGATATAAGCTTTTATTTCGGCAAGTTTTCCTGCTCCCACAAAAGTCACCGGATGTGGCATTTCCAATCGTTGTGTAAAACTTTCAACGGGTTTAATATCAGCGGTTTCTGCCAGAAACTCCAATTCATCAAGATATTCTTTGACTGTAGCTTCATTCTGATGAGGAGTAATCAAACCCACTAAAACAGCTTTTTCGGAAATTGTTTCGGTAATGATAAATTCTTTCACTTGTATTTCTGATTGTTACAAAAAGGCAAAGATAAAAAAATTATTCTTGTTATGGTGATTGGAGTGGAAATTTTATGTTGACGCCTCCTTCAAAAATTTATTTTTTCACTATGCCTTGTTATTGTATTTTTATCAAAAATACTCAATATATAGGTCCCCGGAGAAAAATGTATGGTTGAGATAGAGATTTTTTCATTATTTGAAACAGCATTGGAATAAACGATTCTTCCCAAAGTATCATAGAGTTTTATTTCCGCTGTAATCGGCTTTTCGAAAAGGAGATTGATACTACCGGATTGCTTTTCGATTGTAAAATCAATTTTGGGTTTTGGGTCATTGATGGATGCATAGCCCACAAGACAATCTGTTCCTGTATTTGGATTTATCCATCCATAATAATCACTCCAAAATTCTTTATTTTTCCAAAATAAGCTATCCGTTTCATAACAATTTAATGCATACAGAACTCCCCAATTTTCAATAAAATAAAAAAATCCAAAACTTGGACCAACTCCTTCGACGAATGTCAATTTCAATGGAAATAAGTCAAAATCATGTGATAATTCTGTCTGTATATGTTTTCTGTTATTTTCATAATAGACGGAATCAACTATGGTATAATAACCTGTTTCATCCTGTTCCAAATTATAACCAAAAGGCCCCCAGTAATCTATATCAGGAAATCTAACAGTATCTCCTTTTTCCAGACTCATATCTGAAATGACAAATTCTTCTCCATTATTGCGAAACTCGTTTAAAAAATATAATTTCCCACTGTCTTTTTCTTCTCTCATATAAACTATATAATTACCATCGGATACAATACAATATTCTTTGTCATTAATAAGAGTTAAATCACCACTGGAAACTTCGAAAATATAGGTAAATGCAGCATTACTGATTTCGTGGTACGAATACCATTTAGTGAATACTTCACCGAAATAAGATTGATAATTCTGAGCGATAGAGGCATGTCCGAGAATTATTGCGAATATCGATAAAATGATCTTTTTCATATCTATTTATTTTTTTATTTCAAAAGAAGAACCTACTTCTACTTCTACATTATTTTTTAATAACACTTCGTTTACAGCTTTTATAATAACACTCGAATTATTTTTAATAAAAACATTCCCATATGGTTGGGTATTTATTCATGAAGTTTAATATCTTAGGACTCTATGTTACTCCATGTAACTCTGTATTCTATTTGAAACATCAAAGTTTGATAAATTTAGTTGAATAAACGGATTGGTTATTATTATATAGAATGATATAGTAAATATTATGAGGCAATGAAGATACTCTGATCTCGGAAGAAGATAAACTTCCGGACAGGACACTTATACCCAAGCTATTAAATATTTTATATGTATACATACCCATATCTTTTTCAATAAAAATATAATCATTAGCCAGAGTGGGATAGATGCGAATAGGAACAAGGAGATTTTGATCTAAATTAACTCCTGAATTCCGGACATAGCATGTGTTATATAAAGGATTTTGGTAGATAAGAGAATTATTTACATGCATGCATAACAAAACTGGTTCATCTGTTGCATCCGGAACGCCACGGGCCATAGAAAAAAACAGGCCATGTATGATACTTCCAATACCTTCTACCCATGAATCTTCAATTTCATCATTCCGTGAATATGCACTTGCAATGTTAATTCTTCTTCTGTATTGATTATTGATTAATACAGAATCAACAAGTACAATTTTTACTGCTTGTTCTTCTATACCAAACCAAAAAGAACAGGCTGATATTTCATCTCCGGCTTGTAAAGAAAAATCAGCGACTAATCTTTCAATATCATCATCTACCTGTATACAGTATATTTTTTCTGCAATTGTGTCTTCCCTGACAGCAGCATAATATCGAGGTTCATCATAATCAGTCTCGGAAGTACCATGTTGCACATATACTTTTGTGTATCTATTGTCATTCATGATTGTATCTCCGTCAAAAGAATATCTTCTGTCAAGTACTGAGATATATGCGTCTGAATGTGGAAGAAAATATTTCAGATCAGCATAAATATTGGTGATACAAATAATATTTAGTATTAATAATAGGATTGTTTTTGTTTTCATGTTTACAATTTTTATTTTTTCACCTCATAACTTGCTCCCAATTCACATTCAAATCCTGCATCAAAATATACATTCTCTGCTGCATCAAAGATTATTTTAGCATTATTTTTTATCACAACATTACCTTGTGGGAGTAAAGTTGTTACATTTTTTCCGATATAAATATTTTTTCCCATGTAATATCTATCAGTAGAAATTGTTTCATTTTGAATATACAAATCACTCCGGTAATCTTTTATTCTTCCATTTCCGGTAATGTTATAAGAAGAGGGCGTACTTGTACAAGAACCAGAAGATAATATCGAAGTATTTACTCCTGTTCTTGATCCTGGTCTCATATATATAAAACTATTTATATCATTCAATTTTATTGAGCTGCCTGGTTCTATACATAGATAACCTCCGGATTGAATTTCTATATATCCATTGCCATTGATATCAATGGAAGAGCCTGATACTATTTTAAGGGATCCTCCGTTTCTTACAATGATCTTGTTGTTATCTTGTAATTTTATGGTTCCTTCGATTACTAAAGCCGTTCCACTATTAACATTGATGTTTCCATTGTATGGAAATTCAAAGGTACTGGCTAATGTTAGTATTCCTCCGGAAGTAATATTTATACTCCGGTATAACTTTAAGTTAAAGTCCCATACTTGATTATTGTTTATAACTAATGGAGTAGATGAATATGTTTCTTTTTTTACATACTTTCGGGGAGAATATAAAGCCAAGGTTCTATGCATTTGCCCAACTTGCATAGGAGAAAAATAGGTTTGCCTGTATGTTCCCCCCATTACATTATTGGTAATTTTTTCTGCATTTGGACTTGTATTGTCAAAAGGATCACTCCAACTGACAATGTGTGGACATGTGGATTCTAAACATGATCCAAATATATCAGAAAGGTAATTACTATTATCACAATTTTTTACACATCCTTGTCCACAGGTTCCAGAGCAACAGATTGCAGATATGCCTCCTCCACAATAAGTATGTGCTAATCCCAGACAATGCCCCAGTTCGTGAGGTAGAGTTAGACTAGTAGTCCACTCATTTGTATCATGAGTATGGCACATCACAACATGACTAATAGTTTGTAAATAATATTCAGATATCGGGTTAGCATATCCTGTAGCACCACCAGAAAGTCTTGTTACAATTGCTGAGGCACCACTTCCTCCTCCTCCACTGATGACAATTTGAGGAGGATCATATCCAGAATATTCCCCCCTTTTAACTAATTGTATTTCAGCAATTTTTCCATTTTTTATAATTGCATTTGCTGTTGCATTTGAATATAAAGTAGTATTTCCTGAATTTTTAAATGTGATTGTTGGAGGTGATGTGTAGCCAGATCCTCCATTTGTTATAACTATATTTTCTTGTAAAAGATAACCCGAATAATGCCCGCCTGTAAAATACACATTTAACTTATTGTTTCTTTCAGGATAGTTAGTTTGTATATAATTGTATAAATTAACATTATCCCATTCTTTGTTTATAGATGTGTTTTTGTAAAAGTAGATTCGCTCATTGTTATCTCCCAAAGTGAATCTGATTCTTGTATCATGAGCAGGTAATTCAACCACACCAGATACTGGATCTGAGGGACCGTCCGGATGTCCTGAATATATTTCATTAAGAAAATTGAATACATATAATAATCGATTTCTGCCTTCAGGCATATCTGTGTATATATTATTTCCTCCATTGTTATCCAAAAAAACATGAAATGAAATTTCAATATTTGTTATTGGAGGATTTTTCAATGGAACAGATGGAGTTAGATAAGGTATCCAATTATTAAGGTTATTATAAAAATCATAAGCAGATCCTGTCCTGGCAGATCTTGTTTGTACTTCCTCCTCATATGGAGGATATATGTCATTGATATACATGTCACTTTCGTTTGTGTTTTGAGCAATCGCAACATTTGTAATAAAAGTTGACAATAAAAAAATAACTATTTTCATGGCATAACATATTAAATTTTAATGAACTTACCCGAATAAATGGGCTTATTACCACTATAAAGAATAATGTAATAAATATCATTATTTAGAGAAGATACTTGAATATCATAAGTAGATAAGACTCCGGAAAGGACATTTATTCCCTGATTATTAAATATTTTGTAAGAATAAAAACAATGATAGCTTTCAATATGAAGATAGTCTTTTACAAAAGTAGGGAATACACTAATGTTAGAATATTGGTTATCGACAATACTTGCACCTCTTGGAAAAAGAAAACATGTATTAATGGACGGAGCTTGATAAATAAGAATGTCGTTCACATGAAAACATAATAATAAAGGGGGTTCTTCAATATCCATTATTACTTCTGGAGCAGGAAAAAATAATCCACGTGTGCTTCCAATACCTTCTATCCATGATTCTTCAAAAGATTCATATTCACATGACATGACAATTCTTTTTCTATACTGATCATTAATCAATACAGAATCAACAGTTTCAACAAATGCATACCTTTCCACAGAAGGCATATAAGAAGAATGTCTAAATAAAAATGAGGAAACTTTCACTTCTTCTCCTGCCTGAACGGAAAAATCAGCAAGTAGTCTTTCTACTCCATCATCTACCTGTATACAATAAATCTTTTCAGCTAAAGTATCTTCCCTGACTGCAGCATAGTAAGACGGTTCTTCGAATTCAGTCTCAGAATCACCATATTGTTCATACACCTTTGTATATCTGATATCGTTAATGATAGTATCTCCATCAAAAGAAAATCTTTTGTTGTGCACAGACATGTATGCATTTGATCTAGGGAGAAAATGTTTTAATTCTGCATGGATATTAATAATACAGACGATACTCAATATTAATAATACGTTTATTTTTATCTTTTTCATATCCAATTTTATTTCGTTAATATCATCCTCTTTGTATCTACTTCTTTTCCATTAATAATGAGAGAATAAATATACATCCCTGCATGCAATGCTGTCCCTCTAATCCGAATACTCTTTTGTCCCATAGCACTTTCCTTTCTCAGGAGATTACCCTGCATATTAAAAATATAAATATATGCCTGTTGAGTTTCTTCCGGAAGAAAATAACGGATTTCGGTTTCGTCTGTAAAAGGATTTGGAATATTTTGATATAAAAATGCATTTGCTGTTTCTTCAAAAGTTGTTTCTTCAATATTTGTAGCGCTTCTCAGTACAGGAATATCAATGGCAATCTTTTCCGGATTGCTTATTTGTGCTTCCAGTTCTTTAATTTTGATACTTTGTGCTTCTATAATTTTATTTTGTTTCTCTGCAATTTCGCTTTGTTCTTTGATGGCTTCAACAATAACCGGGATCAGGCCTATATAGTCAACAGAAAGATATCCCTCTTTATCTTCTTTTACCAACTCAGGAAAGATATTTTTCAAATCTTGTGCGAGAAATCCGATATGTCTTTCTTCGAGAATCTCTGTTGTTGAGTTCTTCTACCTTTTTGTAGTCTTCTTTAGTTTTCAGAGCATCTTCAGCAATAATATCCTCAGTATTATTGACAAAGGCTTCTTCCCGCAAATTATTTTTCGCTTGCTTAAGAGATCTAATATCCAGCATGTTATAACTTACTCCCTTCAGTTTGCTTAGTTTAGACAGTGGACTTTCTATGTTTTGGACATTTGTCTTAAACCTTTCATCGGAATAGGTATAAAAACCAGTCGCTTGTAGATTTACATCGAAGTAAAAAGTACCTTCCCCGGGATAATCAGCAAAAATACCCCGATGACTTTGAAAAATGAATCCATCATTCCCATAAAAATGGAATTTATCCTGATTTAAGTATCTTTTGATGAAAACATATGGATGACCATGGTCAGTACTGAAATTTCCAAATGAGATGGAAGGGCTGGCGGTACTGGCATAATTAGTGCCATATAATTGCAGAGTTCCATAATTACTATTGTTGTATGGATTAATGCCGGTGTAAGGACATGGACCAATCATGGTTTTTCCATTGGAATCTACCTTTATCTGTGCATTTGAAAAAGAAACAATACCCCAAAGAAGAAAGATGATAATTTTAATTGTTTTCATGATGTCGGATTTTAAATTAGATTTTTGATTACTGAAAAGTTGTAAACACTTACTAAGTTTATTGAAAAATCCTTTCAAAGATATGTGTATAAATTGCTAATTGCAAGAAAAATTCAAAAAAAATTTTGTTACATAGAGATTTTTAATTTATTAATAATCAGGCTATTATCTAGTGTTAAAATTTATAAACTGTTACATGTTAAAAAAAGAGTGATTTTTTAACATTTTTATGGATGTTACAATGGAGAATTTTCTGATTATTATTGTTCAGGAAATGGTTTCAGTAATGATATTTTTTTTACTTGTATTTCAGATATTATGGAAAGGTGAGAACAAAAAATATTTTGGTTTGGATATTTTTTGAGGTGGAATTTTTTTAATTGATATTCAGATTACTAATAAATCAATGATCTTCTGTGCATTTTTCCTGTTATCCAACAAATTACTCAATATTGCTTTCCGTTTTTCTATTTCCCCTTCCGGGAAATCCTGACGGATGTAATACTGTATCTTTTCCAACAAACCCTCTGCATCATCAGGAACTACAATACAAGCATCTTCCAGACCCGATCCAATCAGCATGTTAGCATTGGCTAAACAAAAATGGCAATTATGGACAGCATTCAGTAATTTGAGCTTGAGGCCGACTCCCTGCGAAGTATATAAAATATTGATCAGGGCTTCCCGGAGGTGCTTATTCATTTCTTCATGGGAAAGATTGGCTTTCACCTCTACATTAGGGATTTTTTCTGCGGCCTTATATACAGAAGGATCGGGATTTAATCCGGCAATTATCCAGGGAATGGAAGGATCTTTCTGTACCACATCTTTCATCAAAAAAATAGCATTGTTAATATTTTCAGGAGTACTTAAATCTCCATGATACAATACATATGGCTTGTATTCTTTGGTAATGGTTACGGTTTCATTGGGATGGGAAGATTGCACCAACACAATTTTATCTCCATACTGTTTCCGGAGATAATCATACTCCGTAGTAGAAACCGACAGGATATAATCAGCATGATGCAACTGTTTTTCGTACTTTTCCAAACGAAATGCTTCAAACTTGAAATAAGCCTTCAGAAGAGACTTGTGGGTATTTTGCGCCAATCCCCGGTAATAATTATGCTCCACATTATGCATGCGCACCAACTTAATCCGGTTTTTCAGTCGTTCATCTCCCAGATAATAACAGGTATGTAAACCTTCAAAAAGGATGGGATAATCGTTTTTCAGTAAATTATTTATCAGGTCATCGTTTTTACGGCTATAGACAATGTACGGCAAATGGGAAAATTGTGTCAGACAACCGGTATTTCGTTTGTAGTAGTGTACTTCCCGGCAATATTTATTCAGTTCCTCCGTATGTTCCCGTCCGTATTCAAAAGCATGAAGGATAATGTCAATACCCAAATCAGACAAGGTTTTCAGCCGGTAAAAGATATCAATGATTCCGCCATAATTGGCTGGATAAGGGATATTCAGGGAAACGATATTCAATGTTTTTTTCATTTATGCCTGTGCGATGATGTCAAGTAATTTACGGGATTCATTTTCCCAGTTCAACTCCTGCCGGGCCCTTTCGAAACCAGCAATGTCTTTTGGTGTTTCTATCATCTCCCGGATTACCTGGGCTAAATATTCCGGTTCATAATGATCGATTAAAACCCCAATATCATATCCGGCAACAATATTCCGGATTTCAGGAAAATCGGTGGCTAATATGGGAATTCCTGCTTTCATAAAGTCAAAGATACGATTCGGAAGTGAATAATAATAATTCAGTCCACGATTTTCAAGCAAGCTCATGCCTATATCAGCCGAAAGGGTATATCCATAAAGGTCTTCCAAGGGTATTTTACCTAAAAATTTTACCCGGTCGGTAATATTCATCCGGCGGGCTTTTTCCTGCATTTCATCCATGACATCACCATCTCCTGCAATAAAGAAGATACAATCATCGAGCAAAGGCATAGCATCCATGATCCATTCGATACCCCGGCCGATATTGACGGCTCCCTGGTAAAGTAAGACATATTTGCCGTTTGCCGGTAGTTCTCTCTTTTCAGAAGACATTTGTTGTGCAAATGGGATATTCCTGACTACCTGCATGTTTATTCCATATCGCTCATTGTAGATTTCTGCAATAGAATCACATACTGTATAACAATGTTTTAATTGGGGGAACAGATAATCTTCTACTTTTTTCCAGATCGCTTTTATCCGAGGACGGTCTACCAACTCGGGCACCTCCGGAAACATCTCATGGGCGTCAAAAACCAGTGATTTTCTTCGGAGAAAAGCCACCAGATAATTGGCCGGAAGCGTATCCGTATCATTGGAAAGAAAAATATCGGTACGGGAAAAAAGCAGGAAGAAAAACAGGCGGATATTGTATTCTGCATAAAACCATCCCTTTTTATTAAATACCAAGGACATCCGGAATGTTTTATATGGACGGTCAACAGGTTTGCTTGTCCGTAATTTTCGTCCGACAAGTAAAACCTCATAACCCGACTCATGCAAAGTAGTGCAAACTTTATGCACCCGGTGATCGGTTACCAGATCGTTTATTACAGATACAACTATTCTTTTCATTGCTTGTTTTATTAACGGGAATATTGAGGGATTATTTTTTTGAATGATGAATTAAAAATGATGAATTAAGAATTGGCTGATGCATAATTCATACATTTGCAGGGGAAATCAATTATGGAGTTATAAACATGAAGAATATAATCAAAGAATTATCCGAAAATATTTATACTGAGGTAAAAGCCCATTATGAATATTTGCATGCACATCCGGAACTCTCTTATCAGGAGGTTAATACTTCGGAATATATTTGCCGGCAGTTACAAAAAATGGGTATTCCATATCAGAGAAATATTGCCGGAACAGGTGTCCTGGGAATTATCAAGGGAGAAAAATCCGGAGGAAAAGTAATTGCTTTACGAGCGGATATGGATGCGCTACCTATCCGGGAAGAAAATGATATTCCTTTCAAATCATGCAATGAAAATGTGATGCATGCCTGCGGACATGATGTACATCTATCTTCTTTGTTGGGGAGTGCACAAATATTACAAACCATCAAACACGAATTATCGGGAACCATCTTGTTGATATTTCAGCCCGGGGAAGAAAAAGCGCCCGGAGGAGCCCGGTTGATGCTGGAAGACGGACTTTTTTCAGAATATACACCGGATGCAGTTATCGGTCAGCATGTATATGTAGATTACCCCATAGGCGATGTAGGTTTTGAACCTGGAACCATTATGGCTGCAGCCGATGAAGTGCATGTGAAAATAAAAGGACAGGGAGGACATGGAGCCTTACCACATCTTATCAATGATACAGTGTTAGCAGCATCACAATGTTTAATTTCCCTGCAACAAATTGTAAGTCGCCGCAGTAACCCGCTTAACCCGGTAGTTCTTTCTTTCGGAAAATTTATTGCAAACGGAGCAACCAATGTTATTCCTGATGAGGTGGTTCTGGCTGGCAGTCTCCGTACCATGCACGAAGAAGAAAGGATCCGGATGAAACAAATCATCCGCGAAATTATAGAAAAAACAGCTGAGGCTTATGGTTGTACCGCAGAAATTGACATGCCCGATGGTTATCCCTGCGTGAATAATGATGAGTATATTACCCGGATGGCCAAACAAGCAGCAATAGATTATCTGGGAGAAAAACATGTCAGGGGACTTGTGAAAAGGATGACTGCAGAAGATTTCGGATTTTTCTCACAACAATATCCTTCTACTTTTTATCGTGTAGGTATTATTGGGAAACAACATACAACAGGTTTGCATACTTCTACATTTCTGGTTGATCCTGAAATGTTTATCACTTCAGTGGGCACAATGGCTTATATAGCTTTTCAATTGACAAATATGTAAAGGTAAAAAGATGATGATCAATAAAATAGTTATTTTAGACGGATTTGCATTGAATCCTGGAGATCTGGACTGGACTCCCTTTCAGATGTTGGGGCATTGTGACATCTATGATTATACTTTGAAAGAAGAAATCCTGAATCGATCGAAAGATGCAGAGGTATTGATTACCAATAAAACACCTTTAAAGGCAGAAACAATGATACAACTGTCTAAACTGAAATATGTCGGAGTATTGGCAACAGGATATAACATTGTAGATATTGACACTGCGAAGAGATTAGGAATTGTAGTTTCCAATATCCCTTCCTATAGTACGGATTCAGTTGCTCAAACTGTTTTTGCACACTTGCTGAATATTACTATGCAGGTCGGACATCATGCAGATCAGGTACGAGAGGGACGGTGGACCCGCAACCGGGATTTTTGTTTTTGGGATACTCCATTGATTGAATTACATGGACTCACCATGGGGATTATCGGACTGGGACACATTGGTATGGCAGTTGCCCGTTTGGCTCTGGCCTTCGGAATGCAAGTAGTTGCTGTGACATCCAAAAACCAGAAAGAACTGCCGGAAAGCATCCGGAAGGTGGATATGGAAACATTATTCCGGGAATGTGATGTATTGTCATTACATTGTCCGCTGACCGACGAAACCCGCGGATTAATCGATGCCGGCAAATTATCCCTGATGAAACCTTCGGCAATTATAATCAATACCAGCCGGGGACCTGTTATCGACGAACAGGCATTGGCTGATGCCCTGAATAACAAAAAAATATATGCTGCCGGATTGGATGTATTATCACAAGAACCACCCAAAGCAGATAATCCCCTTTTAACAGCCGCTAATTGTTATATTACTCCGCACTATGCCTGGGCGACCAATGCTGCTCGAAGCCGGTTGATGCAAATAGCGGTCAATAATTTCAAAGCTTTCCTGGAAGGAAATCCAATCAATAATGTTGCTGTCTGATTATTTACAAATTCAGCAATAATTTCTCCATTTGATTTCTGAGAGTCTCCCGTGATCCTGTAAAATTGTTGACAAGGATCGCAAAAGCATATCTTTTTCCGTTCTTATTATAATATCCGGTATAAGTCTGTACTTTTGAGATACTTCCGCTTTTGATCCGTGCTTTTCCTTCCAGGGTAGTTCCTTTCAGGAATGATTTTACAGTTCCCTCTTTTCCCGCAAGAGGTAAAGATTGATAAAAAATATCTGCATACTGACTTTGTTTTTGCATATAAACCAACATAGACGTCAAAAAGGAAGCTGTAACCCCATTGGCATTTGACAGACCGCTTCCATCATATTGAAACAGACCGCTGGTATCAATCCCCTTTTGCTTCCAGAAAGATGCAATTTTCTCAGCCGCCAATGTCGGAACATTCTCTGTACATGCTTGTGAATTATTCCATCCTATTTTATAGAACAGATGTTCTGCAAAATGATTGTTGCTCCGGAAATTGGTTATTTTGATTATTTCTTCCAGTGTATTTCCCTGATGGACATATATTTCTTTATATTTTTCCGCAAGAGTAATCATTTCTGTACGGGAAGTAGAAGATTTTCCGTGAATTGTAATTCCGTTGGTATTCAAATAGTTTGTAAGTGTCTGGGCCAAAAACAATCCCGGATCAGGAATGTCTCCTTTGACAGATATACTATTCCGGTTAGGAGGCAGACTTCCATATAATTTTCTTTCGTTAGAAAGCGGCATTCCATGAATATACACACTGTCAGAAGCAATATTTGTTGTTTTCAGGTGATTTTCAAAAGTCAATCCGTTGATTTCCGGTTCAGTATACAATACAGAAGGAGTTGTGTTTATTGCCCCTGATCTAAGGAATAACTGGTAAGTATTATCAAAAAGACTGATACCGTAAGTTGCCGATGCATAATAATTTCCCAGATCTTCCCATATCCAGCGGTTGGAAACACCTTCATAACCATATAAATCATCAATGGAGATAATATTTCCAGTAATGGCTTTAATACCTGCCTTTTGGATAGCAGTCAGCCAGCCTTTGAGGAAAGCATTTTTTTCATCCTGTAAGTAAGAAGATCCTAATGAAGGATCTCCCGAACCGACAATCAACAAATTTCCCTCCAATAATCCATCATTATTAATTTCTCCGTCACAAATTATTTTTGTCTCAAAGCGATATGCCGGACCTAAAAGTTCCAATGCTGTTGCTGTTGTAAGGGTTTTCATTGTGGAAGCCGGGCAAAGCGCTAAGTTATCATTATAAGAACAAACAACCTTTTTTGTATCTGTTTCTACAACTTTTATTCCTATACCCGCATATTTTAATGATGAACTTTGGATGAAGGTATTTAAAGCCTGATTGATTTGAGCAGAAACCTTGAATGTAGCCCCCCCCATAAAAAACAACAAAAGAAAAAACAAAACCCTTTTTAATGACATAATTTTGAATTTACAGGTAAAAATTTTGTGTCTGCAAAGATATAAAAAACCCTTGATGTTGGGGAAAAAGGAAAATAATAAAAAAAAAATATGATTTTTTTGAGCAATAATTTGGAGTTTAAAATAATTTACCTACCTTTGCAGTCGCTTTTAAAAAGCAATGCGGCTGATTCACTAGCTCAGCAGGTAGAGCACATCCCTTTTAAGGATGGGGTCCTGGGTTCGAGCCCCAGGTGGATCACCAAGGCGGAGAGACAACCGCAGACAGAAAAGGACAAATCCCGGCTAAATATCTAATTAGCAGGGATTTTCTCTTTTAAAATGGCTCTCTTAACCCAACTTTGACCTGCTAAAATATTTTTCATTTATTTTTGGTGTATTTTCGAGTGTTTTCGCTGATTGTCTATTTGTAAAAGGTTAATAATCAATATTGGTGTTATATCCAAAGCGTCGAACCCCGAAATGTAGTACACGGAGGTCTGTCGTCCGTCAAATGTGAAATGGGGTGTTAGTTTCATTGTCTCAAAATTTTAATGTTGATATTCAATTTGTTTTATCATTAATGATGATGCAAAAATAATCCACCCTTGTGACAACGGTATGTCAGTAGAATTTCTTTTCTTGAATATTTGCTAAATTTGGACCCGGAATAAATCTGTTGAAATCATAATATAAAAATCATTTTCATGGAAATTAAATTAAGGCAGGAAGAAGAAAAAGACTATAGATATGTGGAAGAACTAACCAGAGAGGCATTCTGGAATGTTTATTCTCCCGGGTGCGACGAACATTTGCTGGTTCATCATTTAAGAAAGGCAAAACAATTTATCAAACCGCTTGATTTTGTAGCTGTTTACGAAGATAAAATTGTGGGAAATATTGTGTATGTCGAGACAAAAATAACGGACAATACCGGCAAAGGGCATAAGGTTATAACTTTTGGACCTGTAAGCGTATTGCCGGAATACCAAAATAAAGGTATCGGGAGTAAATTGATACTTCATACAGCTCAATTGGCCAAAGAAATGGGTTATAAGGCTATACTGATATACGGAGACCCCGAATACTATAAACGGTTTGGTTTCAAAGTGTCGAAAGAGTACAATATAACCAATGCAGACAAAAAATATCCTGCAGCCCTACAAGTTTTGGAATTATATCCCGATGCCTTGAGTGGAATAAAAGGAATATTTTACGAAGGTGATATTTATACTATTGATAAAGAAGAATTAGCTGCATTTGAGAAAGGGTTTCCTGAAAAAGAAAAGGCATTTACCAAAACACAAGAACGGTTTTTGGAAATGGTAAATAAGTTCATATAGAACCAAAATTTCGAATCATGCTTT
>JAVBMQ010000010.1:0-22204 GCA_031552335.1 Bacteroidales bacterium
GGTTAGATTTTCTATTGATATCATAATTCTTTACTTTTTGCCTTGATGCAAAAAGTAACAAAAAGATCAAGGCTGCCGGAAAAAAGCTAAAAAATACTTCGTTCCGGCTAAACGAAAAAAACTCGCTGCGCCTTACGGCTCCGCTCAAACAGTTTTTCGTTTTTAACGCCTTTACTACGTATTTTTCTTAACGCTTTTTTCCTAAGGCCGGTTGGCTGACGCACGCAACCATGCATATTTAGCCCGGGCTTTATGCCCGGACATCCCCTTAAATAAGGGGTTGGGGTTCTTTCCTTGCTGTCAAAAGCACGTTTAAGCGAGAGCAGTGGGTATGCTTGCATACACAATGCCAAGCGTAGTGCTTTCAAGAAATCTTAAAATGCTGTCCGAAGCGAAAGAGCCGCAGGCGATTGAGCAAGTTCATTTTGACAAAAGCGCCTTTTTTTGGTTACTTTTTTTGGCGCAGCAAAAAAAGTAATGAAGAGATTAAAAAAGCTTATTAGGATATTCCCCTTTGTTGATTAATTCCTGAATCTTATCAACAACAGACTGCCGATCTTCCGCATAAGTCACCCCAAACCATTTTGAAGGAGTATCCAGCACTTTCACTTTAGCAGTTCCGTTGGTAATCAAATGATTCACAAGCAAAGGAATGAAATATTCAGCTTTGATATTATCCGCATTATCTTTCAGGAACTGGATAAAATATTCTTCGGAATATTGGAAATATTCAGGAGTAAATCCCCACATGTTCATAGAAACAGGAGAGTTTTCTCCGGCCGGAACCATGTTGTCATTTTCATCTTTGAATTTGATAACACCATCAGTATCACGGATGATATATGTTCTTTCAACAACAGTTGTCAGATAGCCTTCAGCATTTGTTTCGCAGATACCACGGGCAACAGAGCCACTCTCGGACAAAGTATTTCCCAAACGATATCCCACCATACAATATTCGTTTTCTTTATTTTCCAAACCTTTCAGGTAGTCAGCCAATATTTTATAGCTTTCTTTTCCGTAGAAATCATCAGCATTGATTACGGCAAACGGTTCTTTGATCACATCTTTACCCATCAATACAGCATGGTTGGTTCCCCATGGTTTTACGCGTTCCGGGTTCAATTGAAAACCTTCCGGCAGATAATCCAGTTCCTGGAATACTAGTTCTACAGGAATCTGGTTTTCATATTTTTTGATGATTTTGTTACGGAAATCTTCTTCAAAACTGTGACGGATAACAAAAACGACTTTGCCGAATCCACCGCGAACAGCGTCAAAGATTGAATAATCCATGATAGTTTCTCCATTAGGTCCCAGTCCGTCGAGTTGTTTTAATCCTCCGTATCTGCTTCCCATACCGGCAGCAAGAACAAATAATGTTGGTTTCATAAGCTTTATATTTTAGTGATTTTTAATTTGTGAGCGTCAAAGGTACAAATTTTATCTTTAATTTTGCACAAATTTCATTATGATACGATTTAATAAGCACATATTGTCCAATGGACTTCGATTGATCCACCACCAGGATGTTTCTACTTCAATGGTAGCGGTTAATATAACCTATGATGTTGGTTCTAAAGACGAACATCCCGGTAAAACAGGTTTTGCACATCTTTTTGAACACCTGATGTTTGGAGGCTCCGCGCATATTCCGGAATATGATATTCCTGCACAGGAAGCGGGAGCAGAAAATAATGCGTGGACTAATGATGATGTGACCAATTATTATCTTTCTTTGCCGGTACAGAATGTAGAAACTGCTTTTTGGCTGGAGTCGGACCGGATGCTATCTCTTGCTTTTTCAGAAAAAAGTCTGGAAGTTCAGAAACAAGTTGTTACGGAAGAGTTCAAACAACGTTCCCTGAATCAACCTTATGGAGATGTTTCTCACTTGATACGGGAACTGGCGTATAAAATTCATCCTTATCAATGGCCTACGATAGGTAAAGAAGTTTCTCATATAGAACAGGCAACAATGAAAGATGTAAAAGATTTTTTCTTCCGTTTTTATGCCCCCAATAATGCAGTATTATCAGTAGCCGGTAATATTTCCATGGAAGAAACACTGCGCCTGGCTGAGAAATGGTTTGGAACAATAGAAAAAAGAAATGTGCAAGTAAGGAATTTACCGGTAGAACCTCTCCAAACGGCTCCTCGTTTCCTGAAAGTTGAAAGGAATGTTCCGATGGATGCCATATACAAAGCATATCATATGCCGGGAAGAATGGAGCCTGGTTTTTATGCCTGTGATATGTTGTCTGATGTATTGGCACATGGACGCTCTTCGCGTCTTTATCAACATTTGGTTATGGAACGGAATTTTTTTACAGAAATAAACGCTTATATTTCAGGAAATACAGATCCCGGTTTATTGCACATAACCGGAAAACCAGCTTCTGGAGTTTCTTTGGAAACAGCAGATAAGGCTATCTGTGAAGAATTGGAAAAGATCTGTACGGAGAAGATTGCTGAACGGGAATTGGAAAAAGTAAAAAATAAATTTGAATCCAATGATTTGTTCTCCAATATCAATTATCTGAATAAGGCTACCAATCTGGCATTGTTTGAATTGATGGGAGATGCAGGGATGATCAATGAAGAAGTAGAAAGATACAGGGCTGTAAGGATTGAAGAATTGCAATCTGTAGCGAGCCGGGTGTTTGATGAAAATAATAGTTCAACAATTTATTATATGAAGAAGGAGTGACTATTTTAAGTGAATTTAAGAATATTCTAAAATCAGTTTTGGATCAATATTAAAGACTCTATATAATTTTTTTGCCATTTGCATAGATATCGGACGTTTCCCTGTAATAATCTGACTGAAAGTAGATTCTTTTATGTCTAACAGCTGAGCAGCCTGTCGTTGTTTTAACGAACGTTTTTCCAATTCATTTTCAATAGAGGATAGTAGGGGAGACTTGAATTGAAGAGATTTGAATGTTATATAATTAGTTTCATAATCGGCACATAATCGTCCAATACGACCAATCTCACGGGTATATTCATTTTCAGCTCCTTGAGTTGTCAGCATTCCTTTTGATGTAGCTTCATTAATCAAGCCGTTTGTATAGGCCAAAACTTTTTCGTAGAGTTTCTGGTCTTCTATTTTTGTAATATTTTTAAATTTTCTTGTCATATTGTTATTTGCTAAATCAATCCACATTGTATTTTATCATATTCAGCATGAGTTCCTAAGAAACGAATATTAATCAAGTTCGCAATAAAAATTATTATAACAACAATTCTGTACTTATTTCCTTTTATGTTAAAAACATACCTTTCATTTCCGACATAATCTGCAGAAGGAAAATCTTCTTTCAAATCTATATGTGATATCCATTGTGCTTCTTCAATAATATCAATCCATTTTTGTAATGCACTTCTTATGTCAGCATGTTTATATGCAAATTCATCAAGTAATTTTTTGTTAAGGATTATCATAGTTTTGGCTTTGTTGGTGCAAAAATAAGCAAAAACTTTGCGAATTGCAAAGTTTTTGCTTATTTTTTATAGGAATATTTTTTGGACACGAATTTAAACGAATGAAAGCGAATAAGAACGAATATATTTTCAAAATTCGTTTAAATTCGTGTCCCAAAAATCTATTGGTAGGCTTTTGGGTTATTTTACAATCTCAATTGTAACCAATGATTTTGCCGGCATTTTAACCGTCAACTTCCCATTTTTATAACTGGCATCTTTGAAGTCTTTCAGCACAACCTGATTCGGATTATCAAATGTATTATGAGAATCCATGTTAGGAGCTGTTATGATATTGCCTGAAGATAATTTACCATTATCCAAACCGCGTACATCACAGCTGATTTCTACTGCCTGATTCGGGTCTACGTTTACAAGAGAAATATGTATTTTTCCATCTTTGTCTTTGGAAGCAGAAGCCGAAACCGCATCCATTTTTCTGTTCAAACGACTGTATGTTTGGCAATTGACAGAGATTGGCAGCATGGTTGCATCCTGGTGAACTTTATACATGTCAAATACATGATAAGTTGGAGTCAGAAGCATTTTTTCTCCTTCTGTCAGGATTAAAGATTGAAGCACATTGACCAATTGAGCAATGTTAGCCATTTTTACCCGGTCGCAATGTTTGTGGAAGATATTCAGGATTGTTCCGGCGAGGATAGCATCTCTCAATGAGTTTTGCTGGAAGAGGAATCCCGGGTTTGTGCCTTTTTCTACATTATACCAGGCGCCCCATTCATCAACGATCAAACCTATTCGTTTGTTGGGGTCATATCTGTCCATGATATTGGCATGTCTGGTAACCAGGTCATCCATTCTCAATCCATGTTCGAGTAATAAGAAATATTCATCTTCTGTAAATCCGGTAGCATTTCCTTTGTCTTCCCAGCGACGGGTAAAGGTGTAATTATGTAAAGAAACTCCTCTCATCATGTGGTGAGGGATGTTTTTCATCATAGTTTCCATCCAGTTGTAGTCGTCTACATTAGGACCACCTGCTATTTTATATAAGCGGTTATCTCCATAATTCCGGCAATAAGTAGCATACCGGCGATAGTTTTCTGCATAACCTTCGGAAGTCATATTTCCTCCACAGCCCCAGTTTTCGTTTCCAACTCCCCAGTATTGTACTTTCCATGGTTTTTCCCTTCCGTTTTCCTTTCTCAGGTTAGCCATCGGACTTTCTCCGTCGGATGTGATATATTCTACCCATTTAGACATTTCTTCAACAGTTCCGCTACCCATATTTCCGCAAATGTAAGGTTCCGTACCCAATTCTTCGCAAAGATTCAAAAACTCGTGAGTCCCGAAACTGTTATCTTCCACGACACCTCCCCAGTGGGTATTAACCATTTTGGGACGTTTTTCACGCGGACCGATTCCATCCATCCAGTGATATTCGTCGGCAAAACATCCGCCCGGCCAGCGAAGATTAGGAATTTTTATTTGCTTCAAGGCATCAATAATGTCTTTCCTAACCCCATTGACATTTGGAATATTGGAATTTTCACCTACCCACAGACCATCATATATACAATGTCCGAGATGTTCGGAAAAATGTCCGTAAATATGTTTGTTGATTTGAAATTTGCCTTGGTCGGCATTGACTGTGACATCCGCCTTTTGTTGGGCGAAAGTCGTTCCTGCACATAGGAGTGCGATTGCGAATAATGTTTTTTTCATGATAAAACTTTTATAAATTAAAAATTAAGAATTAAGAATTGAAACAAAGATTTGAAGATTTTAAGTCTATCTGAGACTCTTAACTTTTAATTCTTAATTCTTAATTTCGGCGCAAAGTTGCGACATTTAGGTTTTCAAATGGTGGACAATTGTTTTGAAAAAGAGGATAATTGTCCAGAATCAATTTTTACATTGTCAAAATTACAGCACCTTCAGACTGGATGGTGATGGAAACTTCCCCGTTCTTTTTAACAAAAACGCCCTCTGTACGAGGATTACGGTTTTTATCATCATCATATTTCAGAACCTTGGATCCGGCAAACATTGGCAGGTTGATTTTCAAAGTTAATGCATCTTTGTTTGCATTAACTGCTGCAACATACCATTTGTCGCCATGACGGCGGGCCAATACACAATACTTACCTGGGTATCCGTCTATGAAACGAGTTTCATCCCAGGTGGTCGGAACTTGTTTCATGAATTCTATTTCAAAAGCCGGAACGTCTGTAAGGTTATTGGGAGTCAATGCGAACATTTGTACGGGACTTTGGAATAACACAGCAGTAGCCAGTTGAAAGATATCTGTTGTTTTGCGGATACTTCCACCATTATTTTCCCTGTTATGACGTTTGTTCAGAAGTACGGGCCCGAATTCCATACAACCCACAGCATTCCGTATGAATGGATGCAGACAGGCATTATATGCTTCATTGTCACAAGCATGTTGTGTGAAAATAAGGTTCTCGGATGCCAGAACAGCTTCGCTTCCTACATAATTCGGATACATGCGTTCCCAGCCACGGGGAAGTGTACAGCCGTGGAAAATAATCATCAGTCCGTAATCATTGGCATCGGAAAGTATATCTTCATATAATTTCATGGTTTCCTGTTTGTCACCTCCGAAAAAGTCAACTTTAAGCCCTTTTACACCCATGCTTTTCAGCCATTGCATTTCTTTTTTGCGGACAATTGAATTGTTCATTTTTTGACGGGGACCTTGTGGTGCATCATTGGCATATCCATTTGAATTGTACCACATAAACACATCCACTCCCTTGGATTGTGCGTATTTTACCAATGAAGGTATCCGGTCATACCCGATTTGTTTATCCCACAAACCGTCAACCAATACATATTCATAACCTAAAGCAGCAGAAAGATCAATGTATTTCACCTGGTCATCATAATTGATGCTATTGTCTTGCCACAATATCCAACTCCAGGTAGAACGGCCGGATTTATAATCCTGGGAAGGTTCATATAAAGGTTTTACTACATCGAAAGGCACTGTAGTTTCAACAATCGGTTTCAGATGATCACTTACTGTGATTGTCCGCCAGGGTGTTCCTCCAGGAAGAGCAATTGCAGGTGTTGAACTACCGATTCCATTATTTTCTCCTGCTTCTGGAAAAGCGATGCTGTATAATCCATCCTGACTTCCTTCACCCAAACGAGATCCGCAATAAGCGCTGCTTACACCTGTTTCGGAAACCAAAGCCCAACCATTATCACCTACATGAAATAAAGCAGGGAAAGTATATCCGATACCATATTTAGAAGGGGTTCCGATGGGAGCATCCGGCATATATTCTTCCTCATAACTGGGTTTGGTTCTTTTCCAACCAATCATGGGAGTTGCTTGTGGCGTAATAAATGTAGTCGTTTGCTGAGGAAAATCGAAACCAGTAATTTCTTTTTCAACAACACAACATACTGTTTCTCCATATGCAGGAAGTGCATAACGAAAAGCAATATCGTTATTACTTACACGGAAAATGATATCCACAGACCGTTTCTGAGGGTTGCTGATTGTGTAGATAAGTTCATTGGCCTGATAATTTACTTTGCTCGTTTTTGTCCGGCTTATCTCATAAGATTCATTGATTACAGATTCTTTTTGTCCCTTGAAAGACAAATTTTTACTGAAATCTCCTGCATTAGTAATTAATCCTAATGGAGAATCTTCCAATATTTGTTTCCCTTTGTATGTTACAGAGTAATTTGGAACCCCGTTTCTCAGGAACACTTTCACCTGGAGTTGTTGATCCGGTCCGGATACTCTTGCTTCCTGCGCCGAAAGACGAAAGGCCATGAATAGCAATGCGATGCAAATCAGATAGTTCTTCATGAATTAATTAAGAATTAAAAATTAAAAATTGATGTGGATTAAGTGTTTATATTTACACTTATAATTAAAGTACAAAGATAAGTGTAAATTTTTGTAATATCTTACTTTAGTTAACTGTTGTATAACATTTGAAAGTCATCAGGGGAAATTAGGACTGATAGTCCTTATCATTTTTGCAAAAAAAGTTGTATCTTTGCACTTATTTTTTGATAATCTTCAAAATCATGGCAAAAAAGTTTGCGGAATACAACAATTTTAACTTATCTGAAATCAATAAAGAGATACTGGAACGTTGGAACAAAGATGATGTTTTCCACCAAAGTATGAAAATACGGGAAGGCGCTCCTTCGTTTGTGTTTTATGAAGGACCTCCTTCAGCCAACGGAATGCCGGGAATTCACCACGTGATCGCTCGTTCCATCAAAGATATCTTTTGCCGTTATAAAACGATGAAAGGATATCTGGTGAAACGGAAAGCCGGTTGGGATACCCATGGCTTACCCGTAGAATTGGGCGTGGAAAAAAATCTGGGAATCACCAAAGAAGATATCGGTAAGAAAATTACGGTTGAAGAATACAATGCAGCCTGCCGTAAAGATGTCATGAAGTTTACCAAAGAGTGGGAAGACCTGACTCATAAAATGGGATATTGGGTAGATATGGATGATCCTTATATCACCTATGATAACCGTTATATAGAAACCTTGTGGTGGTTGCTCAAACAATTGTACGATAAAAAGTTATTGTATAAAGGATATACTATCCAGCCATATTCTCCTGCAGCAGGAACCGGTTTGAGCACACACGAGCTGAATCAGCCGGGATGTTACCGGGATGTGAAAGATACTACTTGTACAGCTCAATTTAAAATCAAGCAGCCAAAACCTGAGATGAACCAGTTTGGCGAGGCTTATTTCCTGGCATGGACAACTACTCCATGGACATTACCATCCAATACAGCACTTTGTGTGGGTACTAATGTAGAATATGCTGTTGTTCAATCGTATAATCCTTATACTTTCCAACCTATGACTGCCATTATAGCTAAAGATTTGGTTTTTACCCATTTCAATGAAAAAGCAGTAGAGTTGGATCTGGACGATTATAAACCCGGCGATAAACTGATACCTTTCAAAGTCATAGGCTGTTATAAAGGTTCTGAACTGGCTGGAATGGAATATGAACAATTGATCCCCTGGGTAAATCCGGGTACGGGAGCTTTCCGTGTAATTACCGGAGATTTTGTTACCACAGAAGATGGTACAGGTATTGTGCACATAGCTCCGACTTTCGGTGCGGATGATGATCGTGTAGCAAAAACCAATGGTGTTCCGCCGTTGATGATGACAGATAAAGATGGTAACCGTAGGCCTATGGTTGACCTGACCGGAAAATATTTTTATCCGGAAGATCTGGATCCTGATTTTGTAAAAGAAAATGTCAACATAGATTTATATAAGGAATACGCCGGTCGTTATGTTAAAAATGACTATGATGTCCGTCTGACAGATAAAGACACTACTTTGGATATTGATCTGTGTGTAATGCTGAAACAACAAAATCTTGTTTTCAAGATAGAAAAACAGATACATAATTATCCGCATTGCTGGAGAACTGATAAGCCGGTGCTTTATTATCCTTTGGATAGCTGGTTTATTCGTACTACAGCCTGCAGGGAACGGATGATTGAACTGAACAATACCATCAACTGGAAACCGCAATCTACCGGAACCGGTCGTTTTGGAAAATGGCTTGAGAATCTTCAGGACTGGAACCTTTCCCGTAGCCGTTACTGGGGAACTCCCTTGCCTATCTGGAGAACAGAAGATGGATCAGAAGAGAAATGTATCGGTTCTGTGGCTGAACTGATCTCCGAAATCGAAAAATCCATTCGTGCAGGCCTGATGAAAGAAAATCCATATAAAAATTTCAAACCGGGCGATTATTCTGCTGAAAATTATGCAGTAGAGCAGATTGATTTGCACCGCCCGTATGTGGATAATATTGTATTGGTGTCGGACAGCGGCAACCCGATGAAACGGGAAACCGACCTGATCGATGTCTGGTTCGATTCCGGTGCCATGCCTTATGCACAAATACATTATCCTTTTGAAAATAAAGAAATATTTGACAAAAGGGAAGTTTTCCCGGCTGATTTTATCGCTGAAGGAGTAGACCAGACCCGTGGATGGTTCTTTACCTTACATGCCATTGCAACCATGGTCTTTGATAATGTGTCATTCAAAGCAGTGGTATCCAATGGTTTGGTATTAGATAAAAACGGGAATAAGATGTCCAAACGTCTCGGAAATGCAGTTGACCCGTTTGAAACGATAGATAAATATGGTTCGGATCCTTTACGCTGGTACATGATTACCAATGCATCACCCTGGGATAACCTGAAATTTGATGTGGAAGGGATTGATGAGGCTCGCCGCAAGTTTTTCGGAACATTGTATAATACCTATTCATTCTTTTCTTTGTATGCTAATGTTGATGGATTTACGTACAAAGAGGCAGAAATTTCTTTGGCAGAAAGACCGGAAATCGATCGCTGGATTATTTCTTTGCTGAATTCTTTGATTAAAGATGTGGATGAATATTATGCTGCATATGAACCTACCCGTGCCGGTCGTGCCATTTCGGATTTTGTAAACGATCATCTGAGTAACTGGTATGTCCGTTTGAACCGGAAACGTTTCTGGGGAGGTGAAATGAATGCCGACAAATTGTCAGCTTATCAAACCTTATATACTTGTCTGGAAACAGTAGCCAAACTGATGTCTCCTATTGCGCCGTTTTATGCAGATAAATTGTTTATTGATCTGATCAATGCCACCGGAAGAGAGAATGTAACATCTGTTCATTTATCTGTTTTTCCGGTATACAATGAAAATCTTATTGATAAGGGGCTGGAAGAGCGCATGCAAATCGCTCAGGATATTTCATCCATGGTATTGGCTTTGCGTCGCAAAGTAAGCATCAAAGTACGTCAACCGCTGACTACCATCATGGTTCCGATTGTGGATATGCATCAGAAAGAAGCCATTGCCGCCGTTCAGGATTTGATTTTGAATGAAGTCAATGTAAAAGAAATCAAATATGTGGATGGAGATGCAGGTATCCTGATGAAAAAAATCAAACCTGATTTCAAAAAATTAGGTCCTCGTTATGGTAAAATCATGAAACAACTGGCTGCTGCTATTCAACAGATGTCGCAGGAAGATATCATGACTTTTGAAAAAGACGGAAGCTTCAGTTTTTCCATTGACGGACAACATGCTGTGATAGAGTTGGCTGATGTAGAAATTATTTCGGAAGATATTCCCGGCTGGTTGGTTTCCAATGAAGGACGCCTGACTGTAGCTTTGGATATTACCATTACGGAAGATTTGAGGAAAGAAGGCATTGCCCGTGAATTGGTTAACCGTATCCAGAATATCCGCAAGTCTAACGGATATGACATTGTGGATAAGATCAATATCATTCTTCAACAGAATGATAAGATCAATGAGGCTGTTAACGAATATAAAGCATATATTTCCAATCAGGTATTGGCCGACAGTTTGCAACTTGCTCCGCTAACCGAAGGACAGGTGTTGGATTTTGAAGATTTCAACTTGTTGGTAAAAGTCGAAAAGAGTTGATAATTGTTAACCATCATCTCTTTGGTATATATTTTGTAAGTTAAAATATAATTATTATCTTAGAGGCCAAATCAGGTATCATACTGTTTGGTTCGCTTTGAATTGTAAAACCTTATAAAAAATTAAAGTTATGGCAGAAAAGACAAGATATTCGGATGCGGAATTGGAAGAATTCCGTGCCATTATATTAGAAAAACTGGAGACAGCAAAAAAAGATTACGATCTTTTGAAAGCAGCTTTGATGAATGCTGATGGTAATGATGTGACAGATACTTCTCCTACATTCAAAGTTTTGGAAGAAGGAGCTGCTACTTTATCTAAAGAAGAAGCCGGAAGACTGGCTCAAAGACAAATGAAGTTCATCCAGAATTTACAGGCAGCATTGGTTCGTATTGAAAATAAAACATATGGAATTTGCCGGGAAACAGGGAAACTGATTCCTAAAGAAAGGCTTCGTGCTGTTCCTCATGCTACATTAAGTATTGAGGCTAAAATGAGTCAGAAATAAATATGAAGTTGTCAAAAGGAACCTGGGCGATTCTTGTCATTTTTATTGTATTACTGATTGACCAGTCTGTAAAGATTTGGGTTAAGACGCATATGCAATTATATGAAAGCATTCCCGGTATAGAAGAGCGCCCCGGACGTTGGTTCTATTTGTATTTTACAGAAAATAACGGAATGGCGTTCGGTTGGGAATTTTTTGATAAAATATTCCTGACCTTGTTTCGTCTCATTGCCTCTGCGGCAATTGCTTATTATCTGTGGCTATTAGTTAAAAAAGGATATCGGACAGGTTATTTGGTTTGTGTATCCCTCATTTTTGCAGGAGCTGTAGGTAATATCATAGATTGTGTTTTTTACGGAGTAATATTTGACTCCAGTTATGGACAAGTTGCTACGATGTTTCCTCCGGATGGCGGATATGCCTCTTTTTTGCATGGCAGGGTAGTGGATATGCTGTATTTCCCAATTATTCAGACAACATGGCCCTCCTGGGTGCCATTTTATGGTGGAGAATCTTTTGTTTTTTTTCGTCCTATATTTAATATTGCAGATGCATCCATATCTGTAGGAATCATATTATTACTTTTATTTTTCCGTAAAGATTTATCTTCCAGTTTAGAGAAAAAAGAAACAGATGAATAATCGGTCCTTTATCTTTTTTGTCATACTGACATGTGTATTGTCTGCTTGTTCCAAAAAACCTTCCTGGGTAATACCGGAGAAGAGTATGGAAAATTTATTGTATGATATTCACCTGGCAGAAGCAGAAATCGATAATGATTATATTACTTTCAGTGATTCTGTCCGGAAACGGGAATTGGTCAATGCTGTTTTCGAGAAGTATCATGTGACAGAAGCCCAGTTTGATACTTCGTTGGCATGGTATGCTTCTCATTTGAAAATATATGTGGCGATGTATGAACGAATTGAAGTTCGTCTTCGGTCACTGAGAGATACCCTTAGTCATACTCAGCAAATACGGTATGAGCTGGAAAACAAACCCAAAGAATTGTGGGCGGATGAACGGGTAAAAGTACTGGCTCCGCTTCCTTTGGAAAATCGTTATACTTTTCGTTTGGATACAAGTTCTTATTTCTCTTCCGGAGATATGTATGAGTTGAATTTTTCAGTACTTGGTGTTAGTAATAATTTTCGTCCGAGTGTGGCATTCGCCTGGGAAAGTACGGATACAACGCTTGTCAAAAGGACTAAAATAAGCTCCAACGGAACTTGTTCCGTGTATCTGAAAGCCATTCCCGGAATGAAAACAGAATCTTTATCCGGAAGCATACGTGTTCCCATCGATCATCCGGGTTCGCAATTGATTCTTAATAAAGTAACTATATATAAGTATAGAATAGGACATCATCCGGATATCAAAGAGACAGACCCTGAAGAAGAGAAACAGAGTATGTTGGTTGCGGATTCTGTTGTTATCCAGTCACTTCCTGTTGAACCGAGAAAAGGTCCGATGCATAACAGGATACATTAATCATATGAATTTTGATGAATGAAGCGTTTTTCAGCTCATTATATTTATCTGTCTCCCGGAGTGTTACAGAAAGCTCATTATATTGAATTGTCGGATGATGATGTTTTTGTTGCCTGTAATCCCCTCGAACAGGAGATAGAAGCAGTCTCTTTTTATAATGGTATTCTTTTTCTTGTCGAAAAATCGAAGAGTCCGTCTCCTCAGCATTTATTGGCTGATTTGCAACAGATACAGTTATGCCATCCGGGGGAATCTGCTTTCAAAGTACTGGAACTATCCCCATACATAAAATTTAATCCTGCAACACCTGTTGCCGTTTTTCATTTAGACGGACTGAACCTCTCGTCTCCTGAATTCAGCGCAAACGATGGACGTGGCCAGGGCTACATTCAAAGACTCTGATGTGTTTCTGTTTTCCGGAAACCGGGGAATATACAATTTATGAGAAACTAATGCTTCGATATTTTTGCTGATCCCATTTCCCTCATTTCCCATGATAATCAGTCCATTGGAAGATAATTTTTGCTGGTAGATATTTTCTCCGTCAAGGAAAGTGCCGTAAACGGGAATATTTTCTTCTCCGGAAAAAGTATGTATAAATTCTTCTAATGCCGTATAATGTACTTTAACATTAGCGATTGCCCCCATCGTTGCCTGTATGGTTTTAGGATTATATACATCAGCAGTATTCGGTGAACAAATAATATTTTCAATACCGAACCAATCGGCTAATCGGATAATGGTGCCCAGATTCCCCGGATCTTGTATCCCATCCAATACTAATGATAATTTATCCGTAAGCTTTTCCGTATGTAAAGCATATACCGGTTGTCTGAAAATAGCAATCACCTCTTGCGGATTTTTCAGCAAGCTTGCTCTGTCAATTTCTTCCTGTTCGACAACAATAATTTCCTTCGCCTTGATGTCTCCTTGTGTGGCTAACCAGGAAGTACAAGTTACCAACAATTCACAATCAAAGAAAGGTAAAATATCGGCAATCAGCTTGTTTCCTTCCGCTAAAAAACAATTTGTTTCCGTCCGGAATTTTTTTTGATTGAGCGATTTGATCAGTTTGATTTTATTTTTGCTCAGCATAGTTCGGTATGAAAAAGAAATGCAAAGTTAAAAATTATTTTCTTACAAGTCTAAATCCTCTTCAAGTGAAAATTTTTGACTAAGTTTGTGTTCTAAATAAACTACCGTTTTTTAATATGAGATTCTCTGCTATAGGATATATTTTCATGTTTATAATGATATGGACATTGTCATCCTGTAGCTCTACAAAATTTGTTCCCGAAGGAGAATATTTATTAGATAAGGTACATATTAAGACGGATAATTCCGATTTTAAATCGCCCGATCTGCAAGCCTATATCAGGCAACATCCCAACTATAAAATGTTTGGTTTGAATAAAACCCAATTGCAAATTTATAATTTGTCCGGACGGGATTCTTCCAGATGGATCAACCGTCAGATCCGAAAGTTAGGGGAACCTCCTGTTATTTATGATTCCACATTGGTATATAAAAGTGAAACAGAATTAAAAAAATTCTTTGTCAATAAAGGATATGTCAATGCAGAAGTATATCCGGTTGTAGCTAAGCACAATAAAAAAGTAGACATCACTTATTTCGTTGAAACCAATGAACCATACCGTATCCGTTCATTTTCGAGTATAATAGAAGATTCTACAGCATATAATGCATTATATGGTACGGATCAACCCAACAGGCGTTTAACAGGAGAATCAAATACCTCCAGGGTACCTCTTGTTAAGCCTGGTAGCTTGTTTGACCGGAATATCCTGGAAGATGAGCGACAAAGGCTTACTTCTCTTCTCAGAAACAGAGGGTATTACGCTTTTACCAAAGAATCTATTACCTATGTGGCAGATAGTTCGCTGCTATCTCATTCCGTTGATCTGGATCTGATATTACATCCTCAGCGTATACCGATGGAAAATGATGCTTATAAAGAAGTTCCACATTCCCTGTATTGGATAGATAAGGTAAAGATTATAGCTGACTATGATCCCTTGAAATATATGGATCTTACTGCGTATGTACCTTCCGATTCGGTACAATATGACAATTATACCATTTATTATGGAGAAAAAGGGAAGACCATTCGTCCTAAGGTATTGATGGAAAATTGTTTTACGACCCCCGGACGATTGTATATGGATAAACGGGTAGAACTGACATATGCTGCATTTGCAGGATTAAAAGCATTGGACAATATCAATATCCGTTTTGCGGAAAAAGTAGAAAATGATACCAGTAAACTGGATTGTTATATCCTGACTATGCCTGCCAGGAAACAATCTTTTTCATTTTCTATTGATGGTACCAATTCTGCAGGAGACTTGGGATTTGCCTCTTCATTAGGTTATCAACATCGCAATATTTTCAAAGGATCAGAAACATTCGGAATCAAACTGATGGGTGCTTATGAAGCTATTTCGGAAAATTTTTCCCAAAACTATATAGATTTAGGAGTACAAACCACACTGAGTTTCCCTAAGTTTATGTTTCCCTTTCTTTCCACATCATTCAAAAGAAGTCTGCGTGCATCTACAGAATTCACTTTAAGTTATAATTATCAAACCCGTCCGGAGTACAGCCGCATATTGACATCCGGAGGTTTGCATTATGTATGGCAGGATCGGATGAGGAAATTTGTTCGCCAGCAGTTTAACCTGTTAGATATTAATTATGTATATCTTCCGAGAATTGATCAGGAGTTTTTGAATAATTTGCCTCCCAATGCAGCTTTATTCAGTTATACCAATCAATTTATAGTAGGAATGGCTTATTCTTATTCCTATTCGACTTTCAATCCGGCTGTCAAAAGAAGGGATGTACATTCTTTTCGTTTTTCGGCAGAATCAGCAGGAAATGCTTTATATGGACTTAATTCCATGTTGAAATCCTCAAAAGATAATTCCGGATCTTATGAACTTTTCGGAATATATTATGCCCAATATCTGAAAGGAGATGTGGATTATAGCAAAACGGTTTTTATCGATAAGAAAAATGCTTTTGCCTGGCGTGCCGGATTTGGATTGGCGGCTCCTTATGGAAATTCTTTGATTCTTCCTTTTGAAAAACGTTATTATTCCGGAGGAGCCAATAGTGTAAGAGGTTGGTCGGTCAGGACATTAGGACCGGGAGCTTATCAATCCATTCCGGGAAAGACTACTTTTTATGAACAGTCGGCCGATATAAAGTTAGACTTAAGTATGGAATACCGAAGCCATTTGTTCTGGAAACTGGAATTGGCCGCTTATATTGATGCCGGAAATATATGGACCATAAGAGACTATGAAGGGCAGGAGGGAGGTCAGTTTAAGTTTGACAGTTTTTACAAACAAATAGCCATGAGTTATGGATTAGGTCTCCGTTTTGATTTCGACTTCTTTCTGTTACGTATAGATACCGGGATGAAAGCCTATGATCCTGCTCAAAGAGGGGATGATAGATGGGCTGTGCTTCGTCCGAATTTAACAAATAATTTTGCCTGGCATTTTGCCGTGGGGTATCCGTTCTGAAAAACCTAAATTAAGTGTAAACTATTTGTAAACATTCTATCTCAAACCGTGTAAAATCGTCTTAGAAAAGTGTGCTTTTGAGACCTTACAATGAATTATCGACAATCTCCCAATATCCGCTCCGGGTTGAACCTTTATGAATAATAGCACCCTCTTTTGTCAGTTTTTGCAGATGATATTTAATACCATCGGATGTTAAACTCAATATATTAGCTAATTCATTACGGGTGATTTTAGGATTATTGCGTATTTGTAGCAATATTTTATCTCGCATTGTTTGAGGTGTGTTTTTTTCTATATCTAATGTTTCATCAATCACACCCAAAATAAACTCAATAAAGGGCGTACAACCATTCTTGCCACCACTGACAGCAATAGCATTGTAATATTCCTTCCGGTATTTATAAACAATATTTTCAATAGGTAAATTCTTAAAGATAGAACGCCATTTGCTTAAGATAAGCGTTTGCCAAAGTCTTCCGGTACGTCCGTTTCCATCTGAGAACGGATGTATAAATTCAAATTCGTAATGAAAAACACAACTTTTTATCAATGGATGTTCTTCAGTTTCGTTCATCCAGTTGAATAACCCTTTTATTAATTGCGGTACTCGTTCTGCTTGTGGTGCATAGTGTATGATATCTTCACCGGAGGCTACACCAACACCTTTTTTACGAAAACGACCTGCGTCATCAATTAAACCTGTTTCCATTGTAAGATGTGCTTTAAGCAAATCATCAATACTATTTGGATTCAGTTCATCAAGTAACTGATAAGCTTTAATTGCGTTCCGCACTTCCTGAACTTCGTTTATCGGTGCAATAACAGGTTTCCCTTCTAATATGGCAGTAATTTGGTCGGTACTTAGTGTATTGCCTTCAATAGCAAGTGAGCCTTGAATGGTCTTAATCCTGTTTATCCTGTGTAAACGTAATTCCTCCTGAGCATAAAAACTGCCTACAGCCTCGCTTATTTTTGAAACGAGGTCAATAATCTTTGGTGTTATTATATATGGAGGAGTTTCCGGCATAATTCCACAAAGTTAAGGATTATTTTTGATTTGGGTAGTTTATTGGGTAGTAAATTGATTTCCGGACTACCCAATAATAAAGAAAAGGAACAGCCGGAATATACCAAACCCTTCTCCACCATAAGTATTATAGCAGGGGGAAAAAAGAGAGAAAAAGAGAGAAAAAGAGAGAAAAAGAGAGAAAAAGAGAAGAATATTTCTCATAAACCCATTTTTTCAAAATTTTTCAAGGCTTTCGGTACGCCCAATCTCCACGTTGCCTTACGTTTTTTAGCTTTCGCCTCATGGTGTCGCCTGTTGTCGGACAGAGCAGGACATTTCACGTAAGTATACCTCCACCCGGTTTGATTCTTTTAAAAGAATCTCGTTCTAATATTTAACTCCCCAGAACTGGAATAAGAAGGGTGTCTTTTCCTACAATATACAAACTTTTTTTGACATGCTAAAACCTCTTGTACAGTAGCTTTGAGTTAAACTTATATGGCATATTTTTTACTTAGAAAAGTATGTTGAGCAAGTAAAAAAATAGCCTTTGAACAACTAAAGCATAGTCATTCAAAGGCTAATATTATATTATTGTTGTTTTATTCTGGATTTTCACATTCCGGTAAAATATTCCGTAATGTCCTCAAATAATATATGAATTGATGTGTTTGTAAATGACTTCAATGTCCAAAAATAGATAAAAATTAACACTACTGTCCGACTTAAATATGCGAACTCAATGCAACTTACTGAACTTGTGCGTATTAACGGATGTTTCGAAAGAAGAGTGGTATTGCTTCGTAAACACCTTATTCTCAACGCTTAAAGATGTTTAGTCGGACAGTAGTGAAAAATTAAAATAACTGTTTATGTTGGGCAATAATTTCTTTTGTTGCACTTAATTTGGAATAGTCGTAAATAATACTATTTTTTTGTCAGATCTATTCTGTTCCAAGCAATTACCTCTCCATTTGAAGTCTTTAACGATTTATCCCCGGCATAAATAGCAAAACATTGTTCGGGAGAAGCTCCGGAGAGTTCCGACCATTTGTTTATTCCCTTAAAATAATCAGAAGAATACGTCGCCCCGGATTTGATTTCATAAGCGTTTTGTTTTCCACCTACAGATTGAAGCAAATCGACTTCATTTCCTGTACTATCTCTCCAAAAAGTCAAATCAGTCTCTATACCGTTGCTAAATGCTTCTTTTATAAACTCATTGATAACCAGATTCTCAAATAACGCACCCCTGAGAAAATGAATAGTAACTTGATTGGCCTCTTTAATTTCCAATAAGGAACAAGCCAGTCCGGTATCATAAAAATATAGTTTGGGTGTCTTTACCAGACGTTTCGCATAATTGTTATGATCCGGTTTTAAAAGATATATAATATAACTTGCTTCAAGTAACGAAATCCATGCCTGAGCCGTAGAAACCGAAATTCCACATTCATTTGCCAATGATGAAAGATTAAGCAATTGTCCGGTACGTCCGGCGCAAAGTTTAAGAAAGCGGATAAACTTACTTAAATCACCAATGTTTTTCATTAAACGAACATCCCGTTCAACATACGTTTGAATGTAATAAGGATAAAAATCTGTTGGTTCAATATTTTTATCATAAATGCGAGGATAACCACCCTTGAATATTTCCATATCAATACTGTCAGGTAAAATATTTCCTGCCTTCATTTCTTTATGTGAAAAAGGAAGTAGACGAAGTACGGCAGTTCTTCCGGCTAACGATTGTCCGATGTGTTGCATCAACAAAAAATTATGTGAACCGGCCAATAGGTACATGCCTTCTTTATTCAAAGCATCGACATGCGTTTGCAGATAGGAAAACAGTTCCGGAACTCGTTGAACTTCATCAATGATTGTACGGTCGGGGTAGGTACTGAGAAAACCTCTGGGGTCTTCCGTTGCAAACAAACGAATGTCCGGGTCTTCAAGAGATACATATTGATAATCAGGGAATGAAGTTTTCAACAAAGTTGACTTTCCCGACTGTCTCGGCCCGGTAAGAGTAATTACCGGAAACTTGGTTGCCATTTCCAACAACTTGCCTTTTAATCCTCTTTCAATCATAACTCAAAAAAATTTCCTTGCAAATTTACGATTAAAAAATAAATTTGCAAGGAAAATTGCCATGTTGAAGTGATGTTTTTAATTGAAAGGGAAAGTTCAATCTTCTTTCAATAACCATTTTGTGTTTTTTTAGAGTTATAGTCACCAAGTTTTCAAGTAGTTTCCGGGGCAAAAAGAAAACTCTTTAATAATCCATTATCAAAGAATTTTCTCTTATTTTTCGGTAATCAGACTTCTTATAACTCGCTTTTCCATTTTATTGCACTATTTGTTGATGCAAAAACATGAATTATCTATCAATATACTGAGCAATAATTCTATATTTTTGAGATTTAGCTTATCGATAACTATGTTTTACAAATTTACGATTGAAAAATAAATTTGCAAGGTTTCTAAAATAACAATATTGATTAGATAAAAAAGTGTGACCGATTTGTATACTGCAAAGTATGACCAAATCGGTCATAAAATTTATTTTTATTTTACTGTTTGTCAGCAACTTAAATTTCTTTCCTATATATTCTTATATAAGAAAAAATAATCCAAAAATTTTTCTGTAACGAAAGCGGCAGATAAGCCAGTAAAAAAAGGGGGTACCCCGTACCCTATGAGTGGTAGCATTATTCAGGTTGTCTATCCACTGGCTTTGCTGCTTTATACAACTCGCACATATAACAACGCAAAGGTAGATAATACCGGATTGTGTCATCTTCAATATGCTTTTGTTCTTTCTTCCAGCCTTCGAGGTCGCTCAACTTCAATAAAATCTCTGCTTTTAATTTGGTGTCGGTAGAAAGTGTTACCAGTTTGTTTAATTCGGCTATTACGTCTTCTTTACTCCGGTTATGGATAGCCTCATCCAATAAAATAGTTTTTCTGTGCCTTTCAGCCTCTAAAAATGCTTGTACGGGTTTGGAGTTTATCCAACGTGAAGACATGCTTCGTAAAGCCTCAGCATTGGCTTCCGGTGGTCTTTTTCGGCTGCAAATATAAGCCAATAGTTGATCGCCTGTCTGAAGGTATGCAGTGAGGCAAAAACGTTCTTTTTCACTCAATTTATATGTTAATTGGTCTTTGTTAGTCATAGTTAAGGTTTTGTTGTTCGTATATTTATGCTGATAGTAAAATCTTAAGTTTATTATTAGCTTTTTTCTTGTCAGGATTAAAGATAAAATCAATGACTTTATCATTTAGTTCATCAATCGGATCAAACTTTTTCTTGATATATAATTCTGTTGTTTTAAATTCGGACGAATGATTCAGGCAAAAACCGACTAACGGAGTAACAGCACCACAATCGTTTTGTGCAATGGTCGCCCATGTATGCCGGAACGAATAAGACGTCAGCTTTTCAATACCTGCCAATTCACATAAATGTTTTAATCCTTTATTCACCTTCCGGTTGAAATTAATGTTGTCTTTATATCCAAAGTCAAACAACTTGTTTCCTTTACCTTTATATTTATCAAACAGGTATTTATCAATGTAGGATACATTTCTTTTGCCCTTGCTGTATTTTTCAGCGTTTCAATCCATTGTTTGACCTTCATCGATTTTATATCCTGAAAGTTGATGTTTTCTCCAAAAAACGCACGGAATGAATTTAAAGCGATGTTATAGTTTTTTGCCGTACGTTCCCGGTTGTTGTTTATCATTTTTGATATAAACTGGTTACAAAATGGATAGAACGGTATTTGTTCGTTTTCATTGGTGATAAATTTAACCACATCTTTTGCTGACCAATTTTCGATATTCTCTCTATTCAGTCTTTGGTAATAGCTATCAATTTTAACCGCACACTGAGCCAAAATATTTTGGTCTGTGATTTCTCCATTAACAACTTTCTTTTTGTAGATATACATATCCGTTTTCATGTACTCTACCTTCCGGTTATGCGTACATCTGATATACGCTAACAACCGTCTATCTTCTCTTTCAACGGCGCACAACTGCTTTAAATGTTGCTATAATAAAACCTAAATTAAGTGTAAACTATTTGTAAACATTCTATCTCAATCCGTGTAAAATCGTCTTAGAAAAGTGTGCTTTTGAGATGTTTTGAAGTATGGAAACATAAAAAAACGATCACCACACTTGTGGTAATCGCCTGATATTCAATTGCTTGCTTTTGTGATCCGGTTGAGATTCGAACTCAAGACCCACAGCTTAGAAGGCTGTTGCTCTATCCAGCTGAGCTACCGGACCATCCTTTTTTGCGACTGCAAAGGTAAGATAATTAATTCTAACATACAAGAGTTAGATAAAAAAGTTTCAGAAGGGTTATAGGGAAAGGGATTGAGAGGGGTTTGTAAAACTGTAAATGGAAGAAAAATGAGTTGTTTTTTATTATTCAGAAAGGAAATATCCTATTTATACCTACTCTTTTTCTTTGTATTCTGCAAATTCCGTTTCATCCTGCCCCCCTATTCCGCGCCAAGCTGACCCCCTATTCCGGGATATTGACCCCCCAATTAGATTATTTCATATAATCTACTGATTATAAGGGAATCCAAGGGGTCAATGTTGTTGGAATGCCAGATTTATTTTTTCCGCCATTCCGACAAACTGACCCCACCGATTTGAAGGTTATTCTCTTTTGATACG
>JAVBMQ010000223.1:0-4362 GCA_031552335.1 Bacteroidales bacterium
CTGATTCATCGTGGACAATTCCTTTGATTTTTCTTTTATATGCCGGAGCGATAGGGATGACTAACCTTCCATCGCGCATGGTAGGAGCGACATCTTTGTCAACATAACCTTCTGCCTGTGCCGCTCTCAGAATGGAATGCAGATTTTTGGAAATGCCTGACATGGTAGCGTTCAATTCCCTCCTGATGCGGGACAATTCGGTAGATGCATTGTCTTTGATCCGTCCGAATTTATCCAATATATGGTCAATTTTTTGCAGGATAGCCGGAAAAACAACTACATCTCCTGCCAATGCTTTCAGGTATGGATATTGATTTTCTTCCTCTTTGTCCTCTAAAAAACGGATAATATCCCGGATGGTTTGCAGAGAACGACGGATATCAAATAATTCCCTTTCATCCAGGAAAGTACCTTCGATACGGATTCTTTTGAGGGAAGCACGTACATCATAGAAGGCATCGGAAGGAAATTGATCTTCTTCCCGTATAATTCTGACAAACTCTTCTGTTTGATGTAGTTGTTCATTGATAACAGCATATATGGAAGAAAAAGACATTTGTTCTGTTTTTTCTTCTCCAAGGCTACTCAGGCATTTCGCTGCAATTAATGAGCGGATTTTGTCAAAACCGATTTTTTGTTCGAAATTATTGGGATATACCATGCTTTTTATTCAATAGGGCACTAATTAGAAATAAATTAAATCAAATTTTTTTTGAGTTTGTTTTGATAAAAACGTCTTTTGAAAGTTGGCTTTTCTCCAAAATTTAGGATAAAACCGATTTCAATATTGGTTGCTTTCAAATAGTTTAAAAGTTGGGCATCATGTTGTTCTGTTATTGTTTTTGTTGCTTTAGTTCAATAATAATAGCATTTTCAACAAATAGATCCGCATGGTATTTTCCAACTTCCAAATGGTCATAATAAACTTTTATCTGCTTTTGATTTTCACAGTTAATATTCATCTTTTGAAACTCAATAAGCATAGCATTTTCATAAACTTTTTCCAGAAAACCATATCCAAGTTTATTATAAACATTATAAAAAGTTTTAATTATTGCGTTGGATAGCTCTTGGTTTCCTACAATGATCTTATGTAGCTTGTTTAAATGGTCGAAATTTGTTTTCATAGTTGATGTTTGTTTGGTTAAGTATGGGGTTTGTTTGATTTTTTGGACACGAATTTGAACGAATTGAACGAATCAAAACGAATCTAAATAAAAATATTTTAAAAATTCGTCATTATTCGTTCAATTCGTTCAAATTCGTGTCCAAAAAATTATTTCTTAGCAGCGTTTCTTCCTGCCGCTAATGCTTTCAGGTTCATATTCACAACATCTTCTCCTTTACGTCCGAAAATGCTGCGGATACCATCTTCCAGTTTGTGGTAGTCGATGCCGATATAATCAGAAGCAGCGCCAAGCATAACGATGTTGGCCGCGCGTACAGAACCGGTTTCTTGTTTGGCAATTTCTTCTACATCTAGTAAAACCTTGTTTGGTAGATTATTATATGCTTCGTATACCTTTTCAAGATCCGGATAGTTCGGGATGTTTTCGAACGGTTTGGAATTGGTCACTACCCAACCATTTTTTTTCAGAAAAGGTAAGTAACGCAATGTTTCCATCGGTTCGAGAGAAATAATAATGTCAGCCGTACCGGAAGCAATCAAGTCGGAAGATACCGGCTGGTCGCTGATGCGAAGATTGGACTGAACGTCGCCACCACGCTGGCTCATTCCGTGGACTTCCGATTGTTTCATATACAATCCGTCTTTGATAGCTGCTTCTCCGATGATGGTTGCGATGGAGAGGATTCCTTGTCCTCCTACACCTGATAATATGATATCTGTTTTCATTTTCAGTCTTTTTTTGCGGCTTTTGCTTTTCTTGCATGTGTTTGAATACACTCTCTACAGGGAACGATTACAGAGACTCCTTTGTAATTGATCTCTTCACGAATCATGTTTTTCATTTCTTCGAAATTTTTCCGGAGAGGAATGATTGTCCTGAGATGTTCGGGAGCAACACCGATTCCTTTACAGATAGACTCGATACGATTGGTTGCCGAAGATTGTTGTCCTCCGGTCATACCTGCTGTCTCGTTGTCTGAAATGATAATCAACAGGTTGGCTTCATCGTTCACGCAATCCAGCAAACCTGTCATTCCGGAATGGGTAAAAGTAGAATCTCCTATCACAGCAACCGCCGGAAATTGTCCGGCTTCGGCAGCTCCTTTAGCCATGGTAATCGATGCTCCCATATCAATACAAGAATCGATTGCACGGAAAGGAGGGAGGGCTCCCAGTGTATAACAACCGATGTCACTGAATACTTTAGGGCTTTCATATTCTTTCAACACCTCATTCAATGCTTCATATACATCACGGTGTCCGCATCCCTGGCACAAAGCAGGCGGACGCATTTCCACGATAGAAGGTATCTGATAATATTTATTGACTTCTTTACCTAAGGCTTTGGCAACGATATCCGGATTCAATTCACCATCACGGGAAATAGTTCCATCCATTCGTCCATGTACTTTGATCCCTTTCTCCAGATATCCTTTCAATTGATTTTCAACAAAAGGAAAACCATCTTCCAATACCAGGATTTCATCACAAGCATCAGTTAACTGCTGTAATTGTTTTTTAGGCATGGGATACTGACTGATTTTCAGGATCGGATATTCACATCCTTCCGGGTAATTTTCCATCAGGTAATTGAATGCAATTCCGCAAGCCACAATACCCAATTTTTTATTTGTACCGTCTATATAACGGTTATAAGTTGATTTTTCCGAATAATCAAGAAACTCTTTTTGTTTTTCAATCAATACTTTAAATCGTTTACGTGCATTCGCAGGGAGTAATACGAAACGCGGACGACCATCTTCCGGAGTATGCAACCCGTTTTCCGGTTGAAGTTCGCGACCTATAACCCCAGAACGGGAATGAGCCATACGGGTCGTGATTCTTAATAAAACCGGATATCCTAATTTTTCCGATAAAGAAAACCCCTCATAAACCATATCATAAGCTTCCTGTTGGTTAGACGGTTCGAACATCGGAATTCCGGCAAAATCTCCATAAAAACGGTTATCCTGCTCATTTTGAGAAGAATGCATAGATGGATCATCAGCAGAGACAATAATCATACCTCCGTTGATACCAGACATAGCAATATTCATAAAAGCATCGGCAGCCACATTCAATCCCACATGTTTCATACAGGAAATCGTTCTTTTACCTGCATATGACATGCCTAAAGCGGCTTCCAAAGCTGTTTTTTCATTACAGCACCATTTGGAATGAATGCCCCTCTCTTTCGCAATAGGAGAATTTTGTATATATTCCGTGATTTCGGTAGATGGCGTTCCCGGATAAGAATAAACCCCAGACAACCCGGCGTCTATAGCAGCTTGGGCAATAGCTTCATCACCCAAAAATAAGTTTTTCTTCATCTTCTGTTTTTATTATTATCTGTTTTTATAAGCGGTTCCAAAAATACATATAAATTTTGAATTATGAATTTTGAATTATGAATTTGAGGGGAGAATCTGCATACATTAATTCAAAATTTAGCATTCAAAATTCAAAACTTCTAACGTATTCCTCTCTTATTAAGTGCCTGTCTGTATCTTTCTGCATTTCTGTTATGTGCTTCAATATTCGAAGCAAAATTATGTTTGCCTGAAAAATCTTCTTTGGCACACATGAAAATGTAATTGTTTTTATCGTAGTTCAACACGGCATCCAGTCCACGGATAGAAGGCATGCGGATAGGTCCGGGAGGAAGTCCTTTATACATATAGGTATTATAAGGAGAATCTGTTTGCAGATGTACATTCAGGATTCTTTGCAAAGCAAAATCACCAACGGCAAATTTTACTGTAGGACAAGCTTGTAGTAACATTCCTGCTTTCAGTCGGTTGATATATAATCCGGCTATGGTGGCATATTCGCTTTGTGCAGCTGTTTCTTCTTCCACGATTGAAGCAAGGATAGAAACCTGTACCGGAGTCATGGGGATTGCTTTTGCTTTTTCCATTCTTCCCGGGTTCCAAAATTTATCGTATTCTTTTTTCATCCGTTGGAGAAAATGATCAATGCTTGTATTCCAGTATATTTCATAAGTGTTTGGAATAAACATACACAAAATGGTTTCCTTATCAAATCCATATTTTACACAAGTCGCAGAGTCATTTAGACAGTTCAGTAAACTATCACCATTCATCATCAATTCTTTTCCCATCCGGTGGGTAAATTCTTCTTTCAAACGGATGTTATTGAATGTAAGTTTAACAGGTGATTGTATTCCATTGGATAATACTGAAACAAGATCTTTTACCGTCATTTTAGGAGTG
>JAVBMQ010000180.1:0-18295 GCA_031552335.1 Bacteroidales bacterium
TTTCTAAGAGAACTTCTTCATGTCCTGTTTTTTGTGCTGGAATTAATAATAAATCCCGGCAATGGTTCGACTAAAAATCTTGCCGTGAAAAAATATGAGAGTTAATGAAAATAGCTCGCCGATTTATTCAGCAGACCCTAAGTAATTTGATCTGCTGTTTCATTCAATTTTATCAAACGCATGCCATCCAAATGAAAAGCATCATCTTTATTCATTTTGACACCATCTGTTTTACCGTCATAATAGAGATTTTTGGTTGTCCTTGAAATACATGATAAACCGGCAACATTCCATCCAACTCCCATTACACCGTTTCCGGCATGATGATTATATGCCAAAGATAGCTGTGGTTGAAAGCCCCGGATACCCGGATAAATTTCTATCGGCACCTGGCATGCCAGAACCCCCGAAGGAGTAACAGAAGTCTCAACCGGAATTTCTCCTACTGACATAGTTTTACTTATGGCATAAGTATTAGGAACATATGTATTGCTAAAAGTTACATCTTCCGATGCCGACATCACACTCATAAGTACATTATCATCACTGGAAGCAGATGATTTACTGTATGATGATAATGGGCTGAATGGTTGTGATTGCTGCCTGAGAGAATCTTTCCAATACTGTATTTGATCTTTTGTCCATGTATCTGTATGAGGAAAAGTCGATTGAGAGGAAATGATTCTTTTACTTTCCTGTGCACTGTTGCTTAAAACATTCGTAAACACAAATGTAATTATCAACAACGAAAAATTGATTTTCTTTCTCATAGGTTATAAATATTAATTGTGAGCGATTTTTATTCTTTGAAAATTTTCCAGGTAGAAACAACATCCGATATATTGATCTTAAGGATGTAAATACCGGCAGGTTGCCGACCTAAATCAAAACTGATTTTTTCTTCCTGAAGAGACTGGCATGTAATAATTTTTCCTTTCATATCATACAAGCAAACTTCTCCGGTAGTTTTTTCACTAGTATTAGTAACTTCGACAGATAAGTCTCCTTTTGTAGGGTTAGGATAAATCAGCACCCGATTGGATGGCAATTCCTCTTGATAAACAGGCATTTGAATATCATCTTCTTTATTTGCAGAACGAAGAGAGGACTGAGAAAGAGAATCTTGAGCAAAAGATTCTATCATCAAAGAATCTGCCACCATAGCAGACATCGAGTAATAAATATAATTACGTTCAACACAGTTACCGGCATTGTCATAGGTGTATCTGAATTGTACTTGAGCATTTATATAGAAACAACTAAAACAAAGTAGACTTAAAAATATCAAATAGTATCTCATTGTGTATATTAATTAAAAGGTTCTTTTTACTTAAATCAAAAATTATTTTTCATAAAATCCGAAAAATACATGATACCAAATTTTTCTTTTTTATCCATAGGCAAAGGCACTTAAACTTGTGAATACTTCAATGCTCCATTTCTTTTCAGAAATCATTCTTTCACAAAAGTAAACAATTATTTTAGTCTGTCAAGATTTTAAAATGCTAATTAATGTTAATTTTATTTTGAAAAATACAAGCAAATTATGACAACTCAAGCTCCGTATAATCACTTATATTCAGACAATTCCGGTCAAATATTAAAACGCCCGGTTATCCCAGTTTCGTTTATAAAATGCCGGTCATGGCTGATAACCAGTAAACTTCCCCTATAATTTTTTATCGTTTGAATCAATATTTGCAAACTGGAAATATCCAGGTTATTAGTGGGTTCATCCAGTATAATCAAATCGGGTGTTTGATTACTGATCATCAGGCAACACAGATATAAACGCATTTTTTCTCCTCCACTGAGAGATCTGCATTGTTTGTTCCAGGTGGAATGGGGAAACAGGAAACGATTTAAGCGGGTTTTCACTTCATGATCTTCAAGATTATTCAGATTATACTGTTCGGCCAACTCCTCAATAGTATCATCTACATCCAACTGTGTATAGTCCTGATCCAGATAAATCCAATTGAAAGGAACTCGTTTGATTTCGCCGCAAACAGGAGTAAGTATTCCTGTCAATAGTTTGATAAAAGTAGTTTTTCCGGCACCGTTATTTCCCGACAAATGAATCCTGTCATCACTGTAGAATTTAAAATCCAACGGTTTGTTCCATAATTCATTTCCTTCATTGTATGCGAAATTGATACCAACAGCATCAATCAACAATTTACCCGGATGAAGAGATGTATTGTCAAAATCAATTTTCAATTCTTTCAATTGCTCTTTTTGTTTTCTCAACTCAGCCAACCTCTCCTGGTTGTCCGCAATCATTTCTTCATGCCTGCCTTTGAGTTTTGCAGACGTATTTTCTGCCTGGCCACCCATTGCATTTAAGAGAATACGGGCGCCACCTCCCTGTGCTTTATTTTTTTCGCCCTGACTACTCCTTTTCTCCTGTCTCTGTTTGATTTCCTGCGCTTTCTTCTTAGCCAGCCTAAGCGCCTTTTCCTGCTCATGAATACTTTCGCCCAAAGCATTCAATTCCTGTTCTTTCTGTTCCTTATAAAAGGAATAATTGCCTCCATACAAGCGAATGCCATGTTCGGATAATTCGTACGTTGTCTGCAAGCCATTCAACAAAGTAATATCATGGCTGACAATCACAATGGTTGCTTTGCTTTGATTAATGTAACGATATAACAGATCCCGGCTAGCCTGATCCAGATGATTGGTAGGTTCATCAAGTAAAATGATATCCGGAGCATGAAGGATCAAACCGGCTAAAAAAACTTTTGTTTTTTCACCTCCGCTCAGGTCATCCATAGACATATCCGGTTTTATATGTGATAGATTCCAATATGCCAAAGCGGCCTCACAATGGGATTCTATATCCCAATCATCTGCCAGTATATCATAATCCGACTGCGATATACTTCCTTTCATAATAGCTTCCAAGGCAGATAATTTATCACTGATACCCAAAACTTCGGATACACTTTTATTTAGTGCACCTGTGTGTTGTGTTATATAATAAGGAGTGGACGAAGCAATAATACTCCCTTCCAAAGGTTGCAGAACACCAGCTATCAATCTTAGCAAAGTAGATTTTCCAATCCCATTACTACCGGCAATAGATACATGATCCTGTTTCTCCACAGAAAAACTCAGTTGACTGAATAAAGGATATTGATTGGGATAATGAAAAGATAAGTCACTGACGATAATATTCATAAAATACAATTAATAGATGCCTGTAAAAAAGGCGGTTAAACCGATATGTTATTTCAATCTGAGGAAAGATGTCGGTTTCGCAAACCAACTATTAATTGTTTATCTTCATTGGACCAAGTATTGAATTCGGGTACAAAGGTAATAATAATTCAGGGAAAAGCAAGTGCCTTTGTTTTAAAATTCCAGATAGTCAATTACTTCCTAAAAACCTTGCACAGAAAAAATAAATGCCGTATCTTTGCAAGCCGAATATTATCCAAAATAACGTAATTATTTGATTTTCAAATTCTTATCATTCAATTGTGTCCGAGGGTAAGAATGTAAAAAATCAAGAAAAAACTATTTTATTAACTAAAAAAATTATTAAGCAGTGGATACTTTAAGTTATAAGACCATTTCTGCTAACAAAGCAACTGTTAAGAAAGAATGGATCGTTGTAGACGCAACAGGCCAACATCTGGGACGCTTAGGATCAAAAGTTGCCAAACTTTTGAGAGGCAAATACAAACCCAGTTTTACTCCCCACGTTGATTGTGGAGACAATGTGATTATCATCAATGCCGACAAGGTAGTTTTAACAGGTAACAAGTGGAATGACCGCATTTACTTTAGCCACACCGGTTATCCCGGAGGACAAAGAGAAAACACTCCTGCTACTTTGATGGCAAAAGGTTCAGACCGTTTGCTCAATAAAGTAGTAAAAGGTATGCTCCCGAAAAACCGCTTAGGTGCGAAGTTACTTGGAAACCTTTATGTTTATGACGGAAGTGAACACAAACATGAAGCGCAACAACCGAAATTAATTGATATTAATACTCTTAAATAAGCACGATGGAAGTAATAAATGCATTAGGAAGACGTAAAGCAGCGATTGCTCGTGTTTTCGTCAGCGAAGGAACCGGAAAAATCACTATCAACAAACGTGATATCGAAGTATACTTCCCTTCTCCAATTCTTCAGTACGTTGTAAAACAACCGCTTAACAAACTGGGTGTGGCTGAAAAATATGACATCCAAATCAATCTGGATGGCGGTGGTTTCAAAGGCCAGTCGGAAGCTGCCCGTTTGGGTATCGCCCGCGCTTTGGTGAAAATCAACCCGGAAGACAAATCGGCGCTGAGATCGGAAGGATTTATGACTCGCGACCCACGTCAGGTTGAAAGAAAGAAACCGGGACAACCGAAAGCAAGAAAGAGATTCCAGTTCTCTAAACGTTAATTCAATGGAGAATTGAGAATGGAAAATTGAGAATTACTTTATCGGCATCTGCCTTTTAATTCAAAATTTAAAATTCAAAATTCAACATTTAATTATCAATTAAAAAGTCTGTTTAGTATCTAAATTTTCAGGACTTGCCCTGCAAGTTGAATTGTCGGATAACTGCCTGGAAATTGGCTAACAAAAGAAAGTAAACAACAAATTAAAACAAAAACAAATGTCAAGAGTAAATTTTGATCAGTTATTAGAAGCAGGTGTACACTTCGGACACTTAAAAAGAAAGTGGAATCCCGCAATGGCTCCTTATATTTTCATGGAGCGCAATGGTATACATATCATTGACTTACATAAAACAGTTGCAAAAGTAGATGAAGCTGCCGCAGCACTGAAACAGGTTGTGAAATCAGGTCGTAAAGTGTTGTTTGTAGCTACTAAAAAACAAGCTAAACAAGTGGTCGCCGACAGAGCTACTTCAGTCGGTATGCCATACGTAATAGAACGTTGGCCGGGTGGTATGCTCACCAACTTCCCTACTATCCGTAAAGCAGTCAAAAAGATGACTACCATCGATAAAATGACTAAAGACGGCACATTCGACAACCTCTCCAAAAGAGAAAAACTTCAGATCACTCGCCAAAGAGCTAAATTGGAAAAGAACTTAGGTTCTATCGCCGATTTGAATCGTTTGCCTTCTGCATTGTTTGTAGTTGACGTAATGAAAGAGCACATTGCCGTGGCTGAAGCTAACAGATTAGGCATTCCCGTATTTGCTATGGTAGACACTAACTCTAACCCGGCAAATATAGATTTCGTAATTCCGGCTAATGATGATGCTACAAAATCAGTAGATATCGTTCTAAACGCCATTTGCGAAGCTATCCTGGAAGGTTTGGAAGAACGTAAGATTGAAAAAGCTGACTCTGCAGCAGCAGCTGACTCTGATGAAGATGCTCCGGCACCCAAAAGAGAAAGGAAATCAAAAGCTGCAAAAAAAGGACCTATCGCTAAAGAAGATGAGGAAGCTTTGAATGCTAATGTACTTAGCAAGATTGTAAAAGAAGAAGAGTAATAATAAATTACGAATTACAAATTACGAATCAGGAATTAAATTCACTAAAGTAGTTTATTTTTCCAATTCGTAATTCGTAATTCGTAATTCTTAATTTAAAAAAAGAACTATGGCAGTTACAATGGCAGATATTACGCATTTGCGTAAAATGACCGGTGCAGGGATGATGGACTGCAAAAATGCCCTCACCGAAGCAAACGGAGACTATGACAAAGCAATGGAAATCATTCGCAAAAAAGGACAGGCAGTTGCCGCAAAACGCGAAGACAGAGAAGCTTCTGAAGGTTGCTGTATCGCTGCAACCAATGGAGATTTCGCTGCTATCGTTGCCTTGAAATGCGAAACTGACTTCGTTGCTAAAAATGCCGATTTCGTTGCTCTTACCAAATCTATTCTGGATGCAGCATTGAAAGAACAACCGGCTAATATAGAAGAATTATGTGCTTTAACCATTGATGGCAGCACTATTGCCAACCTGATCACCGACAGAATCGGTGTGACCGGTGAAAAAATGGAATTGGGCGCTTATGAATACATAAAAGCTCCTACTACAGTTGCATATATCCACCCGGGAAACAAATTGTCTACAATCGTAGGATATAGCTTGCCGAATGTAGATGCTCAGGTAGCTAAAGACGTAGCTATGCAAGTGGCTGCTATGAATCCGATTGCTATCAGCAAAGACAATGTTCCGGCTGAAATTGCAGCGAAAGAATTGAAAATTGCGAAAGAAAAAGCTATTGAAGCAGGCAAACCGGAAGCAATCCTTGACAAAATTGCAGAAGGCGCCCTGAATAAATTCTTCCAGGAAAATACGCTTTTATCACAAGCATTCGTGAAAGACGCTAAAATCACTATCGACCAGTATTTGAAACAACAGAACAAAGAACTTACAGTTGCTGATTTCAAACGAGTTACGTTGAATGTGGATTAAAAACAAATAACTCCCGATAAAAACGGAAAGGTGCCTTATTAAAAGGGCACCTTTTCGCGTTTTTCCGGGTATGAGATTTTCTAATACATGAAACACAATAATTAAAGCCTTTTTTAGTTATTAGATTATCATACTAATGTTAGAACAAACACCTGAAGGTCATATTATGACCTTTCCCATAAATTAAAATTGACAACCTATATGGAGAACAAAAATTTTCGCAAAAACACCGAAAAAAAAGAAGATTTAATCAACCTTGCAAGCCTGATCAATATTTTCATGAAAAACTGGAAATGGTTTGCTCTCAGTGTTTTTCTTTTTCTGGGAATGGGAGTCTTGTATCTTCTGATAAAAAACCCTATATACTCCGTTGATGCAGCGGTATTATTAAGAGAAGACGAAAAAAAATCATCCTCTGCTATGAGTTCCATGATGGCTGGGTTTAGCGATCTGGGCTCCATGATGGGTAGTAAAAATGTGGACAATGAGGTTGTCATTTTCAATACCAGAAGAATCATGAAAAAAAGTCTTATTGACTTGAACATGTACATAAGCTATCAGATTCGGGACGGTTTGAGAGTAATCAATCCATACCCATTTAATCCTTTCAACATTACAATTGACCCGGCTCTGGTAGATACGATGCAATATACATTGACATTTACCATGAAACCAACAGGAAAGGATCAATACAAAATATCAGGGGAATATGATGATGATGAATTCGAGACAACGGTGAATGGATTTCCGGCAACAATTAAAACACCATCTGTTGATGTATATATAGAAAAAAATCCCAATGCTTACCGGAAAGAGAATGGAAAACCATATTCCGTGGATGTAACAATTTTCAATCCTAACGCATTGGCCATCTTGATGCAAAAAAAAATAGGAGCCGGTGCAACCAGTAAAAAAACGACTATCATTCGTTTATCAACAGAAACGGATAATATAAAATGGGCACAGGATTTGTTGAACAAAATCATTGAAAACTTTAATATAGATGCCATTGAAGATAAAAATATGACTGCTATTCTTACTGCAAATTTTATCAATGAACGAATCAAAAGGACAGAACAGGAATTAAACGGAGTAGAAAAAGTCATAGAAGAATTCAAGATAAAAAATAAACTGGTCGATTTTTCATCTCAAATAAAATTCTACCTTTCTCAATCCGGAGAATATGAAAAAAGTCATATCGAGGCTCAGATACAACAAAACATGATTGGATATATAGAAGATTATGTAAAAGATGATAAAAATAAGAATAACCTTATCCCCTCTATCGGCATTGAAGACAAAGGATTGGTTGCCATTATTGCCAAATATAATGAATTGCTAACGGAGCGTAACAGAATAGAGACTACATCGACAATATCCAACCCTGCTCTCAATGAAATGAATAGTCAATTGATTTCTATGAGGCAAAACATCATCTCTAATATCGGGAATGTCAGAAACAGCTTAAAAATTATGGTTGACGACTTGAAAAAGCAAGATCTACTCGCCAGTAGCAGAATGAGCGAATTCCCCAGTCAGGAAAGGGAATTTTACGAGATTTGGAGACAACAGGAAGTGAGATATAAAATATATGCTTTCTTATTACAAAAGAGAGAAGAAAATGATTTGAATCTGGCATCTATTACCCCAAAAGCTAAAGTCATTGATGAGCCGATGCCCGGAATCAAACCGATTGCTCCCAAGAAAAAAGTGGTTCTTTTTATTGTGCTCTGTCTGGGATTTGCCGCTCCCGCTGTATTCTTCTACTTGAAGAAAATGCTAAAAACAGAAATAGAATCCAAAGAAGAACTGGAATCTCTTTCAAAAGTTGAGATCATTGGAGAAATCTGCAAAGATAGCGCTCCAAATAAAATTTCGGTACGACCGAATGAAACCACTCCTTCTGTCGAACTTTTCAGGCTACTGAGAACAAATTTATCATTTATATTCAAAGATGCTTCAGAAAAGGTAATTCTACTGACATCAACTATGGCAGGAGAGGGAAAGACTTATGTGAGCATCAATCTTGCTTCAAGCTTGTCTCTTATCGACAAAAAAATTTTGGTAGTTGGTCTGGATATCAGAAATCCGCGTTTGGGTGATTATTTAGACACTCCAAGCGGAAAAGGTGTTACGAATTTTCTTATAGACAAGTCATTGAAGGTAAATGATATTATACAACATTCCGGAGTTCATAAAAACATGGATATCATACAGGCAGGTCCTATTCCTCCTAATCCTAACGAACTATTGTTAAGTCCGCGATTAGATGAATTATTTGCCGATGCAAAAGAATTGTATGATTATATCATTGTAGACAGCGCTCCTGTAGGACTTGTATCCGACACATTCTTGTTAAATCGCATCGCTGATGTATGTTTGTATGTAGTAAGAATCGGAGTTGCCAGAAAAGATTCCATTAAATTCCTTAACTCTATCAAGGATAAGGATAAACTGAAAAACCTTTATGTAGTAGCCAATGGTATTGATCTGAAATCAAAGAATGGAGGATATGGATATGGCTATGGACAAAAATAAGAATACTGAAATGACAAAAAGAGAAGATATTCTTCAACTAATAAAAAGTTACTATACCGATAACTTTTCGTCCCGGGAGTTTGTTCCCGGACAGACATTGATTCCTTTTGCAGCAAGGGTATTTGATGAAAAAGAAATCACAAATTTGGTTGATGCATCTTTGGACTTTTGGCTTACTACAGGCAGATATGCCAATGAATTTGAGTCGAAATTTGCAGCATATATGCAACAAAAGTATTGCATGCTTGTCAATTCGGGCTCTTCTGCCAACTTGATAGCACTTTCAACATTGACTTCGGAAATATTGGAAGACAAAAGGCTAAAACCTGGTGATGAAGTATTAACTGTTGCGGCAGGATTTCCAACAACAATCAATCCTATCATCCAAAACAGATTGACGCCCGTTTTTGTGGATGTAGATTTGAAAACATTCAATATTGAATCTTCTGTAATTGAGAATGCCTTATCCGAAAAGACAAAGGCTATTATGTTAGCACACACATTGGGAAACCCTTTTGATTTAGATGCAGTAAAAAAGATTACGGAAAAATATGGCCTTTATTTGATTGAAGATTGTTGTGATGCTGTCGGATCAACTTACAGAGGAAAATTGGTTGGTACTTTCTCCGATTTGTCAACCACCAGTTTTTATCCGGCACACCATATGACTATGGGAGAAGGAGGCGCTGTATTAACCTCCAATCCATTATTGAAACGAATTGCAACCTCATTAAGGGACTGGGGACGGGACTGTTTCTGTGACCCTGGATGCGACAATACTTGTGGCAGACGATTTGAGGGACAATACGGAGATATGCCACAGGGCTATGATCATAAATATATCTATAGCCATATAGGCTACAATCTGAAAGTTACAGATATGCAGGCAGCCATTGGAGTTGCCCAATTAGAAAAACTTCCGGGATTCGTAGAAAAAAGAAAGGCTAACTTCAATGCCTTGAAAAACGGATTGAAGACATACGAAGAATATCTTATCTTACCTGAAGCGACTCCGAACTCAGATCCTTCCTGGTTTGGATTTCCTTTCAATGTTCGTGAAAATACAAAATTCTCACGAAATGATTTAGCCGGATATCTGGAAGATCACAAAATCCTTACCAGACAATTGTTTGCCGGTAACATTACCAAACAACCGGCTTACAAAAATACCCAATATCGTATTTCAGGAAGCCTGGAAAATACCGATTATATCATGCGTAATACCATTTTTATAGGAGTCTATCCGGGAATAGATAATGTAAGAATGGATTATATATTATCAGTTTTTCATAATTTCTTCAATAACATACATTGATGGGGATGAAAGTTGTAATATTGGCAGGAGGCTTCGGTACACGCTTAAGTGAAGAAACAAAAGACATACCTAAGCCTATGGTACGGATAGGAGATAAACCTATTATCTGGCATATCATGAAAATATATTCTCAATATGGATATAATGATTTCATTATCTGCCTTGGGTACAAAGGTTATGCCCTCAAAGAATGGTTTGCAAACTATTTTCTGCATAATAATGATATTACAATCGATGTCAGACAAAATACCGTTGAGATACATGACAGCGTTACTGAACCCTGGAAAGTAACATTAGTCGAAACGGGTCTAAATACTCAAACCGGAGGAAGAATCAAACGCATACAAAAATATGTAGGAGACGAGCCTTTTATGCTTACCTATGGAGATGGGGTTTCTGACGTAAACATCAACGAGCTGATAAATTTTCATAAAGAAAACGGGAAAATTGCGACTGTTACAGCATACAGGCCTAAGGGCAAGTTCGGATCATTGAACATGGATGATCTGGGACAAGTACAGAGTTTTAGCGAAAAACCTGCAGGTGACGGCATGTGGATCAGCGCCGGATTTTTTGTTTGCAATCCAGGAATTTTCAACTACTTGTCTGATGATGAAGGTTTGATATTTGAGCGTAAACCGCTGGAACAATTAGCCGCTGATAATAATCTGAGTGCGTTTAAGCATTATGGTTTCTGGCAACCTATGGATACCCTCAGAGACAGTATAGAGTTAAACGAATTGTGGAATTCCGGTAATGCAGCATGGAAAATATGGAAATAAAAAACTGCTATGACGGTTTTTTTCAGGACAAAAAAGTATTAATCACAGGACACACCGGATTTAAGGGTTCGTGGTTGGCTATCTGGCTCCATGAAATGGGAGCTCAGGTAATCGGTTATGCATTGGATCCGTATACTGAAAAAGATAATTTTGTACTTTCCCGACTTTCCGAGAAAATCATTGATATACGCGGAGATATACGCGATCAGAGAAAATTGGATGAGGTCTTTTCTCAATATCAACCGGAAATTGTTTTCCATCTGGCAGCCCAGCCTTTAGTCAGACTTTCCTATGAAATTCCTGCAGAGACTTATGAAATTAATGTCATGGGCTCTATCCATATCTTGGAAGCTATCAGAAAAAGCGAGAGTGTACGTGTAACAGTGATGATCACCACAGACAAATGTTACGAGAATAAAGAACAAATCTGGGGATACCGTGAAAATGACCCCCTGGGAGGATATGATCCCTATTCATCTTCCAAAGGTGCTTGTGAAATAGCTATTGCTTCCTGGAGAAATTCATACTTCAATCCTGACAATTATCAGAAACACGAAAAATCTGTGGCCAGCGCCCGCGCCGGAAATGTAATTGGAGGGGGAGATTGGGCTAAAGACAGGATTATTCCTGATTGCATTCGTGCATTAGAAGCTCAAAAAGAAATAGAAATAAGAAATCCATATGCCGTAAGGCCCTGGCAACATGTATTAGAACCTCTAAGCGGATACTTGTTACTGGCAAAGAGAATGTGGAACGAACCCGGAAAATATGGTGAAGCATGGAATTTCGGGCCCAATCCCGACGCTTTCAGTTCTGTTTGGGAGGTAGCCTCACAAATTGTAGAAGCATACGGAAGCGGTCAACTACTTGACAAATCAGATTCAAATAGTTTACACGAAGCAAATCTGCTATCTCTGGATATCACCAAAGCCCGGTGTATGCTCGGCTGGAAACCACGATGGGATACACAAATTTCTATCAAAGAAACAATCAGGTGGTACAAAGAATATAGATCTAATGATGTTTATCAGCTTTGTTTAAGACAAATAGAAGATTATATGGTATGAAATTACATCCGGCAAACATACAGGGCTTATTTCTTCTTGAAACTATCTGTTTTACTGATGAAAGAGGATCTTTTCAGAAAGTTTTCAATGTTGATTTTTTCGACTCACATCAGTTGAATGGTAATTTCAGTGAATTTTATTATTCCATATCATACAAGCATGTTATCAGAGGCATGCATTTCCAGAATCCTCCGTATGAACACGACAAATTAGTATATGTAAGTCGCGGTAAAATCATGGATGTAATATTGGATATCCGCAAAAAATCGCCGACATTCGGGAAATTCTGTTCTTTTGAACTCAATGCTTCTGATGGAAAATATTTATATATTCCTACAGGATGTGCTCATGGTTTTCTTTCTTTAGAAGATGATAGCATTGTCAATTATGCACAAACAAGTGTATATTCTAAAGAGGCTGATTGTGGCATTCATTATCATTCTTTCGGATTTGACTGGGGTATTGAATCTCCTATTGTTTCTGAAAGGGATAATAACTTTTTAAGTTTTAATAACTTTAATAGTCCATTTGAATCATAAGATATGAATATTTTAGTTACAGGTTCCACCGGTTTTGTAGGCCGTCACCTTATACCCAAGCTAGTCTGCGAGCATAAAGTGATGGAGCTGACTATAGAACCTCAGGCTTCTGAGATGTTGTATAAAAACACTACCCAGAAAACACTTGTAACAGAAGATCAAAGTGCATTATGTGATGCCATCGGTCAATTCAAACCTGAAATTGTCATACATCTGGCTTCATTTCTGACATCTTCCGATAGTTATCAGGATATGCAGACGTTGATCAATTCAAATTTACTTTTTCTTTGCCGTGTGCTGGATGCCTTAAAAACATCGGGAATAAAGCTTTTCATTAATACAGGAACCTTTGCCGAATATAAAAACGGAGATGAAACATTGGATCCGGCCTATCTGTATGCTGCAACAAAAACGGCCTCCCGCTCTATAGTCCGCTATTATTCAAATGTATACAATTTCAAACATACGACTGTTGTTCCGTACACTTTATATGGAGGAAATGACTCGCAAAAAAAAATAATTGATCTCATTTATGATTCATTATTTTCAGATGAACCAATTGCACTTTCCCCTGGCCTTCAAAAACTTGATTTTATACATATTGATGATATTACAGATCTTTATATACAGATTATAAACCATTTTTCTACGATTCCAAATGAGACCAATTTTCAGGCAGGAACAGGGATTACTCATTCCTTAAGAGAATTAGCCGGAATTTTTGAAAAAGTTACCAATAAAAAAACAAATATTACATGGGGAGCAAAACCCTATAGAGAATCGGATGTAATGTATGCTGCTGCCAATACAAAAAAGCAACAGGATTTATTACACTGGTCTCCTAAAATCAGCTTAGAACAAGGTATAAGAGGTTATTGTGATGTTAAAAAAGATATATTATAAGATCATACGTATTTTTACCGGAATTAAAGGACTTTACTACAAACAAATCTTTGGAGATTTCGGTAAGTTCTCTACTTTGGGGAAACATCTTATACTGTCATCTCCCAAAAATATTTTTGTGGGGAAACATTGTATGGTCGGCCCGTTTTGCCGGTTGGAAACATATCCTCAATATGGTAACAGAACATCCGAACCTTGTCTGACAATAGGAGATCATTCCAGCTTGCAACATGCAGTGCATGTATATTGCGCCGAAAAAGTTTCCATTGGGAAAGGGGTATTAATTGCCAGTGGTTGTATGATAACAGACAATGACCATGGCATTGATCCGGAAGGTGATTTATATGTTCATCAGGCCTTAAAAGCCAAGCCCACAACCATCGAAGACTATGTATGGTTAGGTGAAAATGTATGTGTACTGGCAGGAGCTTCTATTGGCAAAAGAAGCATTATCGGAGCCAACAGTGTAGTAAAAGGTTCTATTCCCTCTTACACCATTGCAGCGGGAAATCCGGCTAAAGTATTGAAAAAATACAATTTTGAAACAAAAGTATGGGAGCGCATATAAATAAAACAATAAACAATGATTTTCCACTTATTTCCATAGGACTTCCGGTAATTAAAACGGATTTCCTGGAAGAGGCATTGTCTTGTTGTCTGAAACAAACCTATACCCATATTGAGATTGTCATTTTAAACAATGCCGGAACAGAAACGACAGGAAATGAGATAGAATCAATCATTCAAAAATACCCGGACAACAGGATAAAATATTTCAGAAATGAAACACAGTTGCCCATCATACAAAACTGGAATAAAGTATTAAGCCTTAGCAAGGGCGATTTCTTTTCACTTTTGTGTGATGATGATTATTGGGATGCCGGATTCATCGGGAATATGGTCATTTTGGCTGAGAAATATCCTTCTGTTTCCGTCTTTCATTCCAGATTATACATTGTAAACGAAAAAGATGAGTATTTGCGAATCTCTCCTATTTGTCCGGAATGGGAAGATGTTTTCGATTTTACTTATCACCGCTTATACAAGGGAAGAGAGCAGTTTCTCTCTGATTTTTTCGTAAAAACAGACGCCTTAAAACAAATAGGCGGATTCGTAGATATACCCGGAGCATGGGGAAGTGATGATTTGACATGGATCACCTTATCCATTAATTCCGGAATCGTATTTTCTTCCAAACCATTATACTCTTACAGAGATACTCCTATCTCTAATACAAATAAAATGGCAATAAAGAAGAAGATATATGCAACCAAGCTGTATTTCGAGCAAATACAAAAAATCATCCTTCCGTTGCAGGCCGATGATAAAGAGCAGGAGCTGAAAAAACAAATGATCCTGCAAAATATATCACAAATAGAGAAAGATTATATATTAGGAATTTATTCCGGATGGTTAAAAAATAAGCATCTCCTTCCGGTCATTTACCATATTTGGATTAGTTACTATAAAATCAAGGTACGTTTTATCAAATAATCATTCATTGAAATTTATGTATTATTTATATCTGATATTTTTATTCATGTATTTGGGATTCTTTCAGCTTCCCATGCTGACAAGTTTAATAGATATTTCCTATTTTGCACTTTTGTTTTATTCCATTTACAAATATATCCATATCAGAAAAGATCTGCCTTCTTTTTTCAGATTTTCAGAATATGTTATCATTACATTTCTACTATATTATTTATTTCAATTATTGTCAGCAGACACCTTCGGGTCGGCATACCATATTTTCAATATAAGGCCTGCTTACCCTATCGGGTTTTATTTTATGACCATTGTATTTATTGATTCTGTCGACAAACTAAAACAGTTAATAAAGTATATATTGATTGCCTGTGTCATTGGCGGAGTGATAACAATCGCACAATCTTTGTATGGGGATACTCCACTATTCGATAACACTAAATTTTACAATATTGGACACTGGAAAGGACAAATGGATATGGAAGGTAGTATAGCCAGGGTTATGCTTCCTACTTTATATACAATAACCATTGTGTTGTTAGCTACTATTTTGTATCAAACAATCAAAGGGAATTCAAAAAAACTTTTGTACCTTGATATTTCTTTAATCATTCCGGTCTTTCTTTCCTTCGCACGCAGCCTCTGGTTATCCTGTGTGGTCTGTATTGTATTGTCTCTGATCTTATTAGTAAGAAAAAAAATCATTGTATTATCCGGAGTTGTATCCAAGTTTTTTTATTTCATCATTATTCTGTTTATTGTTATCAATCTCCTTCCTTTTATTTCTTCTGATTTAGAAGCGAATGTAACCAAGAGGTTTACATCATTCTTTACAGATGTGGAAAACAAATCAGGAACCTTGGAAACCCGTTTGGATTTTGCTGAAGAGGCTCTGGAAATGTGGGGGACAAGTATCTGGACCGGTATTGATCCTTTTTTAATGGATAGGACAGAATTACCCTTACTTTCCGATGTTGGGGTTACTTATGTTTTATGTACCATTGGAGTAATAGGTTTGATACTACTTGTTTTTGTCTGGATTTCTCAGATTATCCTGTCCTTCAAAATATTAAATATAGATACAGGCGAATATAACAGCAATCTCTATATGAGTTTAAGTGGTATAATTTTGTTTATGAGTGTCGTGTTCTGGATTATTTCGCAACATTATATGCAATATAATTTTACGATGACCCTCGCATACTTTTTATACGGTCTGTCTCCTGCTGTTTACCTGATTTTAACAAATGACGATTCTATAGATTACGAAGATATTTTATCTGATGATTAAATCTATCATTAATAAAATAAAGCATAGCGCTGTTCTTAAGAATTTTTCCATATTAAGCGGTGCAAACCTTATAGCTCAGGCGTTAAGCCTTTTATCAAGCATCCGGATTGCACCCCTATTAGGGAGTGAACTATATGGATACTATAATTGGATCCTGGTACTGGCTTCTATTTTTTCTGTTCTATCTGTTTTTGGATTACGTATCATTTTAATCCGGTCGGTAGCCAGAGAACCTAACCAGACAAGAACCTATTTTTTCAGGGCCTTATGTATCCGTAGTTTCTTTCTGATCTTATCTTTGATCATTTTTATCATCTACAATTATTTTTCCGAAAGTATCAGCGAATTATATGCCATTCTATCTATCATGGCATTGGTTACTACTACTACACTCTGGGATACAATAGAAAGTATTGCTTTTGGTCGTCAGATCATGAAATTTTCAGCCTTCATTGAATTAGGATCCATACTTATCTGGGTTATTTCTTTATACCTGCTTCCCAATGAAAGTTTTACGGTAAAAAATATTATTTCAATATATGTAATCATTCAATTTGTAAAAAATATCGTTTATTTTGTTTGGCTATTTTTTTCAGGATTAATCTCCAAAATACAGGAAGCGAAAATAAAACCTGCATTGTCTTTTTCGGAAATGATCAAACAAAGCTCTTCTTATTTTATATTGGCTGTTTTTACGAGCCTTCAAAATCAATTTCCCATTATCTTCCTTGAACAAAACAGCGGATTGTCTCAAGTGGGAATTTATAATATAGGTTTTCGCATATTAAATCCATTACAAATGCTTATAAATACAGCACTAACTGCATTATTCCCCAATCTTTCCATCTTATGGCAAACAAACCCGCAAGCTTTCTATGAGAAATGCAAAAAAGGGATACTTATATTGCTACTAGTTAGTATTACCGGATGCCTGGTTGTTACTGTTTTGAGCAAAGACATTATTCTGCTGTTATATGGAAAAGAATATGAACAATCGTCCTACGTTATAGCCGCTCAATGTTGGTATACTGCTATATATGGATTCTTTTGTTTTATAGGAAATACATGGGGGGCTTCCAACAAGCAAAGGAGAATGGCTATTTTATCTGTTATCAGTACTTGTATATCACTACCCATATTCTGGTATGGATCAAAATTCGGGGCAGAAGGGCTCGCATTTAGTTTCATTATCAGTTCCCTGATCAATTTGAGTTATCATTGGTATTTTCTGTCTGCAAAAACATTTACCCAACGTATTTCACTCAAATATTCTTTATCAATATGGGGAATATTCTTATTTTACATGTTTGCAGGACTGTATATTCCGCAACAATTGAGTTTGATCAATAAATTAGGCATTTTAATAATTTTACTTATTCCCATTGTTTTCTTATCAAGAAAATTTCTTGTATCGGGAAAATAAATATATTTTTGTTTGCCAATAAGAATTTCACAAATGAAAAAGAATATTCTGATCATATCATCATATCTGCCTTATCCTTTGAATACCGGAGGAAATATAGGTGTTTTTGAAATGATAAATCATTTTAGGAACATACATAACATTACTTTTACTTTTCCTTCATACAGTAAAGCCGAATCCGAAAACATTCTAAAGTTAAAAGCGTTATGGTCCAATGTTATTATTTTGCCCTATCGACGTTCCTTTATCGAAAGAATACATAACAGCTTATACTACAGGATTCAACATTTCTTTTACAAAAAGACTTATTCCAGATTTTTTTATGATGTTTCCTGGAGTAGCTTAGAAAAAAATCTTATTGAAAATGCCACCAAAAATACAGATCACATTTGCGACCGAGATTTTACCAACCACATCAATTCTCTGATTGCAGAAAATTCATTTGATCTGATACAAGCTGAATTTTATGGTAATATTTCCATTCCCGCTTTTATAAAAAGAAGTATTCCAATCATTTTTATCCATCATGAATTACGGTTCATAAA